>JAFTAG010000187.1 GCA_017458655.1 Ruminiclostridium sp.
GACATACGCCACCGCGTCGGCTGTGCGCTGCACTATCTCCAGCTTGGTGGAAATGAACGCCCTCACCTCGGTGAATATCTCCGCTTCGAGCGCGAGTATCTTGTCGTTCGCGCCGAGTATCTCATTTTCGATCTTTTTGAGTTCTTCCGTTATGTATCGCTCACCGTTCGTGAGCGTCTGTTTGCGTATATATGTATCGGGGACGAGGGGGATATTGCCCTTCGACACCTCGATATAGTAGCCGAAAACGCGGTTGTAGCCCACCCGCAGGTTCTTTATGCCAGTAGCCTCGCGCTCCCGCGCCTCTATCTCCGCGAGGATATCCTTCCCGCCGCTTGCTATCGAGCGGAGCCTGTCCAGCTCGTCGTTGAAGCCGTCGCGGATATAGCCCCCGTCCTTTGTGAGAGCGGGCGGGTTCTCGGCTATCGCGTTATCGACAAGATTGGCTATCTCGGTGAGCGGGTTTATCTGCTCATTCAGCTTCGCCAGCAGTTTAACGTCCTCCGCCTGCGAAAGCAGGTCTTTGAGCGTCGGCAGCCCGCGGCAGGTCCTTCCGAGCGCGACAACATCACGCGGCCCCGCGGCCTTATACACCACGCGCGTTATCAGCCTTTCGAGGTCGTATATGCCGCTTAAAGCTTCTCTCACTTCCTCGAGCATGACGTACTGCGAGAAGAAGCGCTCCACGGCGTCAAGCCGCCCGAGCACAGAGGCCGGGTCAAGCAGCGGCTGTTCTATGAAACGGCGGAGCTTTCTGCGCCCCATAGCCGTTTTCGTCTTGTCTATCACCCACATCAGAGAGCCCTTGCGTTCGCCGTTTCGCATAGTCTCGGTAAGCTCGAGGTTGCGCCGCGCGGTCAGCCCGAGATCCATATGATCGTCGGTGATGTGGACTTTAAGCCGCACCGAGCGCTTTATCGCGGCCTTCTGCGTCTCGTTGATGTAGCGGAACACCGCGAGCACGGCCTTTTTCGCCACCGGCACTTTAGCCAGCGGCGCAAAGTCGCGCTCCTCCCCGAAATACTGCTCCATAAGCGCCGCAGAGTCGTTGTCGGAATACTCGCTGTCGTCGAGCATACTCCCGACGGCATTTTCTATGCGGTTGTGTATGAACATATTCACGCTCTTGTAATCAAGGAACGCATCATTGAACAGTATCTCCGACGGGACATACCGCGAAAGCTCCGCGATGATGTCGCGCTCAAGCGTTTTGCCGCGCTTTTCGCAGGCGTGGAACTCCCCCGTAGAGATATCGGCGAACACCAGCCCGCAGACCGTCGGCTCGCACCACAGGCAGCATATATAGTTATTGCGGCTCTCATCGAGCATACTGTCCTCATAGAGCGTACCCGGCGTGACAATGCGGATAACTCCCCGCTCGACAAGGCCTTTCGCGAGCGCGGGATCCTCCATTTGTTCGCAGATCGCGACCTTGTGCCCCTTGTCGATAAGGCGCTTTATATACTGCTCCGCAGAATGGTACGGGACGCCGCACATCGGCACTCCCGCGCGCGATGTGAGGGTA
>JAFTAG010000004.1 GCA_017458655.1 Ruminiclostridium sp.
CCGAGCTCACGGATATCCTTGCCGGACTTTATCTTTGTTACTATTATCGCGGAATTGACGCCGCTTATCAGATAAGGCACGATTACCGCGGCCGCGAAACAGATCATAAACAGAAGTGTATGTGGTTCCATATTATACTTGGCTTTCTTTTAATATTTTCTAAAAGTTCTATAAGATACGCAGATTTTATCATCTTATCACTGCGTTTTCGCTTCCTTTGCCGTGCAAAGGAAGTAGGTCGGGAGTTTGAGGGGAGGGCAACGCCCTGCCCTCATGCGCGTCAGCGCCGTCTCGAGCGACAGCGGCTCTCTCACGCTCACGCTTTTGCGTTCTTCTCGTCGCCGCGTTCTCTTACCACTATGCGTATCGGGGTAGCGTCGAGGGTGAATGCCTCGCGGATCTGATTTTCTATATATCTCTGATACGAATAGTGGAACAGCTCCTTGTTGTTGCAGAATACCACGAACGTAGGCGGCTTGGTGGAGGCCTGTGTCATATAATACAGCTTCAGGCGCTTGCCCTTGTCCGAGGGGGGCTGCACTCTTGATGTTGCGTAGCTCAGCAGGTCGTTGAGCATACCTGTTGTAATGCGTCTGGCGTTCTGTTCGGCGGTGTACTTTATCAGCTCGAACAGCTTGTCTGTGCGCTGTCCCGTGAGGGCAGAGATGAACACTATCGGCGCGTAGGACATGAACGAGAAATCGACCTCGAGCTTTTTGCGGAACTCGCTCATCGTCTTGTCGTCCTTTTCTATGCTGTCCCACTTGTTTATCGCAATGACGCACGCCTTGCCCTGATCGTGAGCGTAGCCCGCGACCTTGCTGTCCTGTTCGGCAAATCCCTCGTTCGCGTCAATCATTATTACGCACACATCGGCTCTGTCTATCGCCATATATGCGCGCAGGACACTGTAATGCTCAATGCTTTCCGTCACCTTTGATTTGCGGCGTATGCCCGCGGTGTCAATGAACAGGTATTTCTCGCCATTCCGCTCGACTACCGTGTCGATAGCGTCTCTTGTCGTTCCCGCGATGTCGGAAACTATGGCGCGCTGCTCGCCGGCCACCTTATTTATCAGCGAGGATTTGCCCGCGTTCGGGCGGCCTATCACCGCCACCTTTATCTGCGTGTCGTCCTCTTCCTCGTCCCGTTCCTCCGGCATTCCCGCGATGACCGCGTCGAGCAGGTCGCCCGTGCCGTGACCGTGTACCGACGATACCGGTATCGGATCCCCGAGCCCTAAATTGTAGAACTCGTATATCTCCGGCGGGGGAGCCCCCACCGTATCGCATTTGTTCACGCAGAGCACAACGGGCTTGCCGCTTTTGAGCAGCATGGAAGCCACCGCTTCGTCATTCGCTGTGACGCCCGTGGTGATGTCCGCAACGAATATTATCACATTCGCGCTGTCGATAGCAAGCTGCGCCTGTTCGCGCATCTGCGACAGTATCACATCTTTGGTGTTCGGCTCGATACCGCCGGTATCTACAAGCATAAAGCTCTGTCCGAGCCACTCTGCCTTTCCGTAGATACGGTCGCGGGTAACTCCGGGCGTGTCCTCGACTATCGAGAGCCGCTGCCCGATAAGCTTGTTGAAAAGCGTGGATTTGCCCACATTCGGGCGGCCGACTATTGCGGCAAGTCTGTTCATAACTGTCTCCGTTTCTTTAAAAATCTCACATCGCTGCCGACAAATATCAGCATATCCATAGTCGATAGGCGGGACGATACACGCTCGCCGTAGCGTTTTTCCGTCTCGGGAAGATCGAGGTTCGTGCTGACTATCGTTGGCAGCGATCGGTTCATTCTGTCGTTTATGATATTGTAGAACGCCGATACATAGAACTTGCTCTCGAATTCCGCGCCGAGGTCGTCGAGCACCAGCAGGTCGGTCGATGTCAGCAGCCCGAGCGTGTCGGTGTCGTCGCCGGAATTGCCGAAATGCTCCTTTTCGATACGCCTGAAAAGGTCGGGCGCGGAGCCGTATATCACACTGTAGCCCTTGTCGGTGACAGCCTTCGCTATGCTCAGTGACAGGTGCGTCTTGCCGAGCCCCGTCTTTCCGCGCAGAACCATACCGTTGTACGGGAGCCGGAAGTTCTCGGCGTAGCTTCTGCATATAGACAGGTTCTTCGCCATTATCTTTCTCGCGGTAGCGCCGAGCGGCAGTACCTCGTTATCGTCGTAGTATGTCAGGTCGAATTCGTCGAACCCGCAGAGCTGCAGGGGAGAGGATGCGCTCAGCTCCGCGGCCGCGGCTTTCTTCACCTTTTCGCGGAAGCATTCGCACAGCTTCCCGTCAACGATGCCCGTGTCCCTGCATTTCGCGCAGTCGTATATCGGGTCGAGGTAGTTTGCGGGAAGTCCGCAGCGCACCAGAGTTTCTTTCAGCCTGTCCTGCAATTGCAGGTTCTCGCGTTCGAGCGCTTCGAGCTGCGCCTTGATGTCATTGTCCCTGTCCGCGATTATCCGCAGCAGCTTCGATGTCGTTCCCGCGAGCGAGCGGCGTATTTTACCGACCTCGGGGAATTTCTCGTCCGTCTCGCGTTCTCTTGCCGCAAGCGTCCGTTGATTTTTCATACGGATCCCGTTGAGCTCGTTCTCCGCATCGGTGTAGTATTTCTTGTCAAATCCCATATCTGCTCCTTGCTTATGCGGCTTGGCGGCCTTCCGAGGTGCCTTTGGTCAGCCAGCGCCGTGCGACCCCGCGTATGCTCTCGTTAAAGCCGCTGTCCGGTTTAAATCCGTACCGCGCAAGTTCATCGTCGTACTCGGAATTTCCGGAGATAAGCATTTTAAGCATATACACGGTCTCGTCGTGAAAGTACCTGTCATTAAGAAAATACTCTGTGTTTCTCCGGAAAAAATCATCTCCGGAAAGCAGGTTCTGCTTTATAAGCTGTGTCAGTGCGGCATTTTCGGCAAGGTCACCTTTAAAAAGCTTAAACCCGTCCCCGCTGTCATAGACAGCGAAGCAGTCCACCATATATACGGTGAGTTCACTGCTGTGACACAGCGCAGTGAGATCCTCAGCCGTGATCTCGTGGTTTATCCTTATGTTCAGACCCGATCTTCTGTGTTCAAGGCTTGTCTTGTGCATAAAATCGGTGCGCAAGGTAAATGTGTCACCGTACTCTGTTTCCACGGTGTATATCTCGTCCGACGGAAGTATCAGGAAGAAATATATTATACCGATATTGATGCAGATCAGAACAAATGCTGTCCACAATAAATAACCGATAATGACAGCGGTCGTGACAAGCGTCTTGACAGGCTGTTTCACAGAGCATTACCTCCCGTCATTTAAGATCCTTGTACAGGTCATAGGAAAGCTGCTCTATCTCTTCGATATTATATGAAGGCGCCGTGTCCTGCCCGCCGACGGGAGCGACAGGCTTTTTCGGTATCTGCGACGGGTCGGTGATACCCTCGCTCAGCCACTTGCGCAGTATCTTGTCCATATACGGCAGGCTTACCTTCCCCGTATTGGTTATCATTCTGTCATACGCCTCGTCGATAAGCGGCTCGGGTATGTTCATATCCGTCCATTCCGCGATGAGCTGCTTCTGCTTCGCGGAGAAAGCGCCCGCTATGCCGAACTTGCGGCGGAGCCTGTCCTCGCTCGTATGGCGGCTGTAGAGCGTTTTTATGCGCTCCTCGGCCTTCGGTATGTCATTTATCCCGTTATCGCACCAATCCCGCGCGACAGCCTTCATATACGCGGGAGTTGCCTTGTCTATCTTGAAGCAGTATTCCACCAGCATCATAGTCACTTCGCAGGGCAGTCCGATCTCCTCGACCAGCACCATCAGCGTCTGCTGTTCGGCGTGGCGGGGAGGCCTTCCCGCAAGCTTCTCATAAGTAGTGAACAGGTATTTCACCGCGTCGCTGCTGTTTACCGCGCCGGCTATCGTCTTCGGCGGGAAGTGCGTCTCCTTTGAGAGCGCGGCTCTTACCTCGGGAGTTGACATTGTCGGCCGGACGCTTTCGGGGAGCTGTTCGGCGCGTCCCGGTGCATTTTCCCCCGTTCTTTCCGGCGGGAAATAGTCGTTCCCGTCACTCGCGAGCACTCCGGCGTTCACCCAGTACAGCAGCGCGTCCTCGACATCGTGTATCTCCACACCGGTCGCCGCTGCGATATTCTCGCCCGTTATGCCCATATCCGGATTTGCGAGCATATACAGCAGTACCTTGAGCTGTGCGCCCGACGCGAGCTTAAGATGATTGTCCTCGGCAACACACGACGGCACGGCAAAGACCTTCCGCCAAGCCCCGAGTTCAAGTCTGTGATACAAACCAACACCCCCGGAAGAAGTGAATAATGAACAGTGAACAGTGAACAGTTGTGGTGTCGGCTTCGCCGACGTTTTTGAAAATTGACAAAGCGGGAGTATCCTGTCCGCTTTTCCGTATAATTATAATGGGCTCCTCTAAAAACCTATTGTCGTTCAGGCGTGCCGACATAAAGTCGGCAGATTGTACAAATTTTTCGCAGGCATACTGTCGTATGTCAAGGAAAATTTGTGCAATATGACGGCTTTAGGGCGGTGC
>JAFTAG010000027.1 GCA_017458655.1 Ruminiclostridium sp.
ATATCGTCAAGATTTTTTATTGGCAATGATAAGCAGCACTATCCCCGCGGCCGTGAGCAGCACGTCAATGATATACAACGGAAGACCGATAAACAGATATATGAACCAGACGTATAGGAAAGCTTCGGCGCCGTAAGCCGTTCTCGCGGACGCAAAAACGCCTATCGTTGTGCCGGATACCGCCGACCATACGCTGACGGCGAGGGTGTATATCCACGGGACCGCGGATATTGCAAGCAGAATGACCGCTGTGATATTCAGTGCCTTTCTTTTCCTCCCCATTGATCCATTCCTCTCTTTTTCTTATTTCTCCTTGTTCCGAACAGTAAAATAATTGAAACTACGAGCAGGATGCAAGCGATCACATATATGATCCCATATTCTACAAAACAAGTGACCCATACCCACACAAATCCATCTATACCTGTGTATTCGCCGTAGAATAAGCTTACTCCGATAATAGAACTGTAAATGCTGTAGATAAGCGTTCCGACCAATGGCAGCAAAGAAAAAATAAATAAAAGTATCGCTATGGTTCGCAGATGAACTCTTTCGTCTTCCATATTATCACCACTTTCCGTTCGGACGCGGACAGTGCATACGGGCTTTCAGCGCGCGGAACTCCACATAGCAGCCGCATTCCGTACACGTCCCGGCATTGAGCCTGTCACAGCTCCCGCAGACAGCCAGCCGCGCGGCGTATTCGGCATCGTCCGTCTTTTCGCTGTCGGGAAGCGTTTCCCGCAGCTCGGCGAGAGAGCGCAGCAGGTCGTGCTCTCCCGCTTCCGCAAGCAGACAGCGCTTACATATCCTGTTGGGGTCACGCATTTATCTCTACCGCGACGGCCGAGCAGGGCGGCAGCTTCACCTTTATACCGCCGTGCACCGTCTCGACATCATACGGCTTTACGGTGACGTTGTCGGGGTGGTCGAAGTCGTTCAGCGCGTGCGCCTCGCCCGTCAGAATGCGCGCGGAGACGCTGTTCACGGCGGTGTCGAGTATGCAGCAGTCTATCTCATATTCCTCGGTGAGCGAGCAGTTCGACAGTGTGATGTGCATTGCGCCGTTCTCCTGCACGGAAACGCTCTGCGACACGGCGGAGAGGTTCCTGTCGGGTATCTTCTCGTCGGTGACATGGCTGTATATCAGCGTGCCGTCCTGGTGCTCCTTGTAAAGGTCGAAGATGTGGTAAGTAGGCGTAGTCACCATCTTCTCGCCCTCGGTAAGTATAACCGCCTGCAATACGTTCACGGCCTGCGCGATGTTCGCCATTACCACGCGGTCGGAATGCTTGTTGAAGATATCCAGCGATATCGCCGCCACCATAGCGTCACGCATGGTGTTCTGCTGATAGAGGAAGCCGGGGTTGGTGCCTTCTTCCACGTCGAACCATGTTCCCCACTCGTCAACTATCAGTCCGAGCTTCTTTTCGGGGTCGTAGCGGTTCATTATCTCCTTGTGGCGGGTAATGAGCGTATCGACGTTCGCGGCAAGCTCGAGCAGCTCGTAATACTTGTCGTCGGTGAATTCACGGGCGCTGCCCTTGTTGTTCCAGTCTTTGAGGGAATAGTAATGCATGGAGATAGCGTTGGTCGTCCAGCCGTACTCGCCTTTGAGATTCTTCATCATGGATTCCGTCCAGTTGCAGTCGCCGCCGGAGGGTCCGCAGGCTATCTTGTAGAGCTCGTTGCCGGGATAGTTCTTGCAGAAGCTCTGGAACTGTCTGTAAACGCCCGCGTAGTATTCGGGCTGCATATTGCCGCCGCAGCCCCAGTTTTCGTTGCCGATACCGAGATATTTGAGCTTCCACGGCTTTTCGCGGCCGTTCTTTCTGCGAAGTTCGGTCATCGGGGAAACGCCGTCAAACGTCATATATTCTATCCATTCCGACATTTCGCGCACCGTACCGCTGCCGACGTTGCCGGCGATATAGGGCTCACAGCCGATAAGCTCACAGAGGCGCATGAACTCGTGCGTTCCGAAGCTGTTGTCCTCGGTAACGCCGCCCCAGTTGGTATTCACCATTTTCTTGCGGGAGGACTTTTCGCCGATACCGTCTTTCCAGTGGTATTCGTCGGCAAAGCAGCCGCCCGGCCAGCGCAGCACGGGAAGCTTTATCTTTTTGAACGCCTCCACCACGTCATTTCTGATACCGTCGGTGTTGGGGATATCGCTGTCCTCGCCGACATAAAAGCCGCCGTATATGCAGCGCCCGAGGTGCTCCGAGAAATTGCCGTAAATCTCACGGTTTATGTGAGAGCGCTTGTCGTTAGGGTTTATGACCATTCTTAAAGATTTCATAGATTTTGACCTCCGTTTTGTGAATTTTTACAATTATAACATAAATTGTATGGGCTTGTCAATTGATTTTTGTGCAAAATTACTGCTTTGGATCTTGGGTATCTGCTCCTATTGACCGGTCGTTATCCGCTTGTCAAGGGTGTCCAAAAATAATTTTTCCTCTGTTATCTGTGGAAAAATTTTTTTCGGAGCCTCCCATTGACAACCGGATTGCGGTAGTGCTTAGCATTTGCCTTGTATGGCGGCATCCGTGCCGCCTTTTGAGCAAATGCACAATGCCTCCTGCATTGGTCGGTGCTTGCCGACGGGGCTGGGTGGGAAGCAAGACATTCTGCCCCTCCCCGTCGCACCTGCAATTATAGCACACCGCACCACTCCCTGTCTCGCTGCTAACTCGTAGGTCTCGAGCCTCGGGGGCGAATAAAAAGCAAGACTTGCGGCGCGGGCAGGTGGCTGCCATTAGCTGAAACTATTGACGCGGATCGCTTCGGGCGCTTGCCCGCGGGGGCGAATAAAAAGCAAGACCCCTGCTCATAGCAGAGGCCATTCATATTATATAGCGCAGTCTTGTAAAAGGAGCACATTCTCTCAAATCTCACTGCGAAGCCAATACAGTTTTTTCGAAAGAGGGAGAGGGGTCCGGGGAGAGGGAGAAAACCTTTCTTCCAAGAAAGGTTTTCTTCCTTTCCCCGGTCTCAAGCGCAAGCGACTCTCTGCGCGGCTCTCTGTGCTTTCTGCTATTTCAGGAACTTGCTCTTGACGAGAACGAAGGTCGCGAAGACAGCGAGCACCACAGCGAGCACTATCGCCACCCATGTATATGGCAGCGGCAGGTCTGTATTCATACCGTAATATGCGAAGATGATATTCGGTATCTCGAGCACGATCGTTATGATAGTGAGGGCTTTCATAACGCGGTTCATATTGTTCGAGATGATGTTCGAGTACGCGTCCATCGTATTTGACAGGATATTCGAATAAATATTCGACATCTCTATCGCCTGCTTTATCTCTACGAGTACATCTTCAAGCAGCTCCTGATCCTCGTCGTAGAGCTTTATGACGCGTCCGCGCAGCAGCTTCTCGAGCACGGTCTCGGTGGATTTGAGCGACGTGGAGAAGTAGATCAGCGACTTCTGCAGTCCGAGCAGCTGGATAAGGTGCTCGTCCTTCATGGACGTGTGCAGCTGCTTCTGGACGTAGTTGAAGATCTTCTCTATCTGCTTCAGATATTGCAGGTATTTTGCCGCGATGCGCAGCAGAATGCAGAATACGAACTGCGTCTTGAATTTCGTGTTGACATTTTTAACGATGCCCTTCGCGAAATCGTCGATTATCGAGTTTTCGGTAAGGCTTACCGATATCACGTTCGCGTCGGTGAGTATCAGCCCCATAGGCAGTGTGGAATACGAGAACGTATCGTCGTCGTTCTTCTCGGCCACGGGGTAGTCAAGGACTATAAGCGTCTGCCCCTCATCGCTCTCGATACGCGAGGATTCCTCCTCGTCGAGAGCGGAGCGGATAAAGTCGCGGTCAACGGAAAGCTCTGTTTCAAGCTTGGATATCTCCGCTTCGGACGGCGCCAGCACCGATATCCAGCAGCCCGGCTCCAGCTCCTCAACAACGGACATACCCGTTCCCGCGGATCTGTATGTTGTGATCACAGCGATCCTCCTTTTTCGGGAAGACGCCGCTCACCAAAGAACAAACGGTCGCCTTCCTCCGTCAGATTTATGTCGTTTTCGCCCGTTCGGGTCGGCAGCCATTTGTTCTCACCTCTTTCGCGTGATAACGCAATTTATTGAATAGAATATATTTTACCACAAAACTATCGTTTTTGCAACAGTATCGGAAGATTTTTTCCGCAGGAAGCGATTTTATGTGCACCTTCAACAATACCGACAGCAAAAAAATGTGAACATTTACCCTCGTTCCATGCGCTGCCGCCGTATGATCGTTTTATTGCGGGGGAATAGTGCGATATGGCGGCTTCGGAGCGGGAACGGTTCAGAAACGATCTATGTGCCTTACCGTGCCGAAGACCCCTACCACCCATATAATAAGATAGTGCACCGGATAGAATATGTAGAAGAACCACTTCGCAAAGACGGGGTGCCTTCCCTTTTTTCCGTTGTAGAACAGCGTCATTACCGCAAATCCGAGCATTACGAACACAAAGTCAAGCGTGTCGTTGAATATCGCGGCGCCGTCAAGCGTCCCGCCGAGTACCTGCCACACCACCGCAAGTCCTTTCCACACGAGCGCCGTTGCGGTGTAGGCGATAAAGCGCGCTGTCGGGCGGTCGCGGTAGATATGCAGGAACAGTATCAGCAGTACGCCGAATATCTCCCAGTCGGAAGAGATAAGGTAGGTCGCGCCCGCACAGCCGGCTATCAGCAGTATTCGCAGAGGGAGCTTTATTTTGCATTCCCACGCCATTATCGCGAGCAGCCCGAACAGCAGCGTGAATATGACGTTCGCGGTGCGCCAGCCGTATCTCGGCATAAACACCAGCCAGTCGGGGATCTGCGTGATACAGGCGAATATCAGCAGCCGCAGCGCGTATTTCCTGCGGTCGCGGGTGTATTTCCAGCCGTCCGCGATGAAGAAGAACATTATCGGCGGGCAGAGCAGCGACGCGTGCGAGACTATGTTCATCCACAGCGGCATAAGCGCATACGGGTCGGAGATCATATTGTTGACATCGCTCATCAGTATCGTCCACGAGAACAGGTGTCCCCAGAACATAAAGAATATCGCGATATACTTCACCGCGTCACGGTTCAGGAATTTAATGCCTTTTTTTGGCTTATCCGACATAATATCTCACCTTTCCGCGGCCGAGCCGAAAAAACCGAATACCCGCTCGTTGAAGTCCTTCGCTTCCTCATAAGCGGCATGGCCGAGACCTTTGTATATGTACAGCTCGCTGCCCGCGATAAGCTCGCGGAGCTCCCCGGCCGCGGCGGTACCTACCGTCTTATCACAGTCGGCGCCTATTATCAGCGTCGGGCAGGTGATCCTGTCAAGCACCGGGCGCGCGTCGAATGCAAGTATAGCGTTCGCGTTCTTTAAAAACCGGTCGTATGACTTCTGCCTTCCGACCAGCCCGAGCAGCGGCAGCAGAGCTCTATGCTTTGCAAGATACGCGTCGGAATAGCTTTTCTCCGCCGTGTCGAGCATTAGCGCTTTGTGGTCGCCGCGCTTCGCCATTTCTATCCAGCCCCCGACTGCCGCCCGCGCCACATCGTTCGCATACGGCGCGGTGACTGCGAGCACCAGTGCACGGACACACTCCGGATGCCGCGCGGCGAGATACTGCGATATCATACCGCCCTGCGACACGCCGAGCACATACGAGCCCTCGATACCGAGAGCCTTCATCGCAGCCGCCTGATCGTCCGCCATATCGGATATCGAATACCCCTCGGGCATATTATCCTTGCGGCTGAACATATATATGGTGTATTCCCCTAAATACGGCTTGTACGGCTTCGCGAGCAGTGCTGCCTTGCCCTTGACGGAGGTGAGTCCGTCGGACAGCCCGGGTATCAGAACAGCGGTCTTGCCGCCGCTGCCGAAACGCGCATAGTGCATTTCCGTATCCCCGAGCGGGACGGTTCCGTTTTTGCTGTTTCCCATGAACGTCACTTCTCCCCTTTGAGCGCCTTTATCTTGTCGCGGAAGAACGCGGCCTGCTCGAAATCGAGCACACGGGCGGCTTCCTTCATCATTGCCGTGTACTGCATTATCAGCTTTTCCCTGTCCTTTACGGAGAGCTTGGCAGCGGGCTTCTTGCCGGACTTTTCGTCCTTCGCGGCGATGTCGATAACGTCGCGGACTTCCTTGATGATGGTCTTCGGGACGATACCGTGGTCGGCGTTGTATTTCATCTGTATCTCACGGCGGCGGTTGGTCTCGTTTATAGCGTGCTCCATACTCTCGGTAACGGTGTCGGCGTACATTATGACCTGCCCGCCCGCATTTCGCGCCGCACGGCCTATCGTCTGTATCAGCGAGGATTCGCTGCGCAGGAACCCCTCTTTGTCCGCATCGAGTATCACCACGAGCGACACTTCCGGCAGGTCGAGGCCTTCACGCAGCAGGTTTATTCCCACAAGCACGTCAAATTCCCCGAGACGCAGGTCGCGGATAAGCTCCATACGCTCGATCGTTTCGACGTCGTGGTGCATATAGCGGACTTTCAGCTCCAGCCGTTCGAGGTATTTCGTGAGATCCTCCGCCATTTTCTTGGTAAGCGTGGTCACGAGAACGCGCTCGTTGCGCTTGATACGGCCGTTTATCTCGGAAACGAGATCTTCTATCTGTCCCTCGGTGGGCTTCACGATTATCTCCGGATCGACAAGCCCCGTCGGGCGGATTATCTGCTCCGCGGTAACGGCGGCGTGCTCTTTTTCAAAGGGACCCGGCGTCGCGGAGACATACACCGCCTGATTTATTTTTGCGTAGAACTCGTCGAAATTGAGCGGGCGGTTGTCGTAAGCGCTGGGCAGGCGGAACCCGTAATCTATCAGGTTTTTCTTTCGCGCGGAATCCCCGCCGTACATACCCCTGACCTGCGGAAGCGTGACATGGCTCTCATCCACCAGCAGCAGGAAGTCCTTCGGGAAGTGGTCTATCAGCGTGACGGGGGTGCTGCCGGGAGCCCGTCTCGCCAGCACGCGGGAATAGTTCTCTATGCCCTTGCACATACCGATCTCGCGGAGCATCTCCATATCGTACTTTGTGCGCTCGGCGATACGCTGCGCCTCGATAAGCTTATGCTCTGCGGTGAATTTCTCTACCTGCTGCTCCATTTCGGCCTCGATGTCGGCAAGAGCTTCCTCGAGCTTATCGCGCCCGACGATGTAGTGCGAGGCGGGGAATATCGCCGCGTGGACGAGCTCGCGCTTCGCTTTGCCGGTAACTACCTCGAACTCGGAAATGCGGTCTATCTCGTCACCGAAGAACTCCACGCGTATCGCGTTCTCCTGCGTTGCGCCCGCGGGGAATATCTCTACGGTATCGCCGCGCACACGGAACTTGTTTCGTATGAAGTTGATATCGTTGCGCTCGTACTGCATGGAAATGAGCTTTTTCACGAGCTCGTCCCGCCCGAGCTCCGCGCCCTTGCGGAGGGACACGGTGTTGGAGCGGTATTCCTCGGGCGAGCCCAAGCTGTAGATGCAGGAAACGGACGCGACGATGATAACGTCACGGCGCTCGGCGACCGAGAATGTCGCGGAATGCCGCAGACGGTCGATGTCGTCGTTTATCGCGCTGTCCTTCTCGATATAGCTGTCCGTCGCGGGGATATACGCCTCGGGCTGGTAGTAGTCGTAGTACGACACGAAGTATTCCACCGCGTTGTCGGGGAAGAACTCGCGGAACTCGCTGCAAAGCTGCGCGGCGAGCGTCTTGTTGTGTGCAAGCACAAGCGTCGGGCGGTTCACCCGCTCGATGATGTTCGCCATGGTGAATGTCTTGCCCGAGCCCGTAACGCCCAGCAGCACCTGCTCGCGGTTCCCCGCCTCGATGCTCGCAACAAGCTTGTCTATAGCCTCCGGCTGGTCGCCCGTGGGCTTGTAAGGAGATTTAAGAATGAATTTATCCATAGTGTTATAAGATAGTCGCTGCGCTTGAGACTGCGCTTACGCGCATGAGGAAGAGGCGCTGCCTCTCCCTCAAACTCCCTCACCGGTTCCTTTGTGCGACAAAGGAACCGAAAGCGCAGTGAATGTGATCTATAGCTTTGATTAAATAAACACGAACATTACGCCCGTGTTTATTGCTGCTTTAAATATGTGATGATAGCATTAAATAAATATCTGTCGGGTGCAGCGTCACGCTGCCGCAGGTCAAGGGGCGCGCAGCCCCTTGTGACGTCTGCAAGGACAGTCTGTCAAAATGTCCCATTTTGACAGACATCTGCTCAGTCTTCGAAGACTGCTCCCACGGAAGCGTTTCTCACCTGCTTGGCGTAGCGCTTCAGATAGCCCGTAAGCGGCTTGGGCGGGAGCACGCCCTTCTCTTTGCGCTTGGCGATAACGTCGTCCGCGACAAGCAGCTCGATACTGCGGTTGGGGATATCGATGTGTATCTTGTCGCCGTTCTCGATGAACGCGATAAGGCCGCCCTCTGCCGCTTCGGGGGAGATGTGCCCTACAGATGCTCCTCTGCTCGCGCCGCTGAAACGTCCGTCGGTTATGAGCGCAACGCTGCCGTCAAGCCCCTTGCCTGCGATCGCAGCGGTCGGCGAGAGCATTTCCGGCATTCCCGGGCCGCCCTTGGGACCCTCGTAGCGGATAACTACCACGTCGCCCGCCTGTATGCCGCCGCCCAGGATAGCGTCGTAGGCCTCCTGCTCGCCGTCGAATACCTTTGCGGTGCCGGTGAAATCCATCATCTCGGGCTTTACGGCACCCTGCTTCACAACGGCGCCCTCGGGTGCGAGATTGCCTTTAAGTATCGCGATACCGCCGTCCGCGCGTATCGGCGCGTCTATCGGGTGTATCACCGTGCCGTCGGCGCTTCTCGCCTTCGCAAGGCGCTCGCGCTGCGTTCCCGTGACGGTCAGCGCGTCGAGGTCGATAAGGTCTTTCTTGGAGAGCTCTTTCAGTATTGCCTGTATGCCGCCGACCTCGTTCAGATCTTCGATGAAGATGCTGCTCGCGGGGTTCAGCTTGGAGATCTGCGGGATCTTCCGGCTCATTGCATCTATGTCGTCTATCGTTATGTCAACACCCGCCTCGTGCGCTATCGCGAGCAGGTGCAGCACCGTGTTCGATGACGCGCCTATCGCCATATCGGTAGCCAGCGCGTTGAGCATATTGCGGCGTGTGAGGATATCATGCGGGCGGATGTCCTCCCTGACAAGCTCGACGGAACGTTCACCGGCCTCTTTGGCAAGCCTTCTGCGCGCGGAATTTACAGCGGGCTCGGTGCCGTTGAACGGGAGAGCCAAGCCTACCGCCTCGGTGAGGCAGTTCATAGAGTTCGCGGTGTACATTCCCGAGCAGGAGCCGCAGGTCGGACATGACTTGTTCTCGTATTCGAGCATCTGCTCGTCGGTAAGCTTGCCGTCGGCGTAAAGTCCCACCGCCTCAAATGTCTCGGACAGGCCGATACGCTTGCCGAGAACGTGTCCGGAGCTCATGGGGCCGCCGCTCACGAATATCGACGGCAGATCCATTCTCGACGCCGCAAGTATCATCGCAGGGACTATCTTGTCGCAGTTCGGGATAAATACCGCGCCGTCCAGCGGGTGCGCCGTGAGCATTACTTCGATGCTGTCGGCGATGAGCTCACGCGAGGCGAGGGAGTAGCGCATACCCTTGTGGTTCATGGCAAGTCCGTCACACACGCCTATGGTGAAGAACTCGAACGGTATGCCGCCGGCGTTGCGTATGCCGTCCTTTACGGCCTGTGCAAGCTCTTTAAGGTGCATATGTCCGGGAACATAGTCGCTCGCGGCACATACTACCGCGATAAACGGCTTTTTCATCTCGCTGTCGGTAAGCCCGAGCGCTTTCAGCAGCGAACGGTGGGGCAGACGGGTGTAGCCGTCCTTCATTAAGTCACTTCTCATTTTAACAGTCTCCTTTTTATCGCCCGAATGGGGTCGTTATTTCGTTTTGCCTACGTTCAGCACACTTTTCAGAATGCCGTTGTCGGCGCTTTTGCCAAGCATCGCCGCGCCGATGATACCGGCATCGTTTCCGAGACTGCATATACATATCTCGGTGTTTTTCTTGCTGTTGCGGGAATACACATCCCTCGCCACGATCTCTTTCAGCGGCAGGAGCAGCCTGTCGCCCTCGTTGCACACACCGCCGCCGATACAGAGTATATCCGGCTGGAAGATGTTTATCGTGTTGGTGATACCGCAGGCGAGCGCCTTGATGTAGCGGTCAACCACGGCCTGTCCCACGTCGTCCATCATCTTTGCCGCGTTGAACGCCGTGCGGGCGCTGATACGGCCGTCCGCCTCCACGAGCTGTGCTATCTTGCTCTCGGGGTGTTGGTCGAGCGCTTCCTTTGTCATACGCGCAAGCCCCGTTGCGGAGGCATAAGCCTCAAAACAGCCCTTACGCCCGCAGGTGCACTGATAGCCATCGACCACTATTACGGTATGTCCTATCTCACCGCCCGCGAAGTTCGTTCCGGAGAATATCTTCCCGTTGATGATGATACCCGCGCCGACGCCCGTTCCGAGCGTGATGACCACGGCGTTCTTCGCACCTTTTGCCGCGCCCGCGAGAAATTCCCCGTAAGCGGCAGCGTTGGCGTCGTTGTCGATATATGTCTTCTTGCCGAAAGTCCGCTCCAAGTCGGCCTGCAGCGGGACGTTGTTCCAGCGCAGGTTGTTGGAATACTCGACTATGCCGGTATCGGTGTTGCAGGTGCCGGGACAGCCCGCGCCTATCCAGCGCACATCGTCCATATTTATCTTCGCGTCCGCGGCGGCGATGTTCACCGTCTCGATGATATCCTTTATCACGTCGTCGTAAGGACGGCCGTTCTCGGTCTTTATCTTGCCGCGGCCGATTATGCTGCAATTCTCGTCGACCACGCCGGTCGTGAGGTTTGTTCCGCCTATATCTATTCCGATGTAATATTTCATATTATTCCCCCAGACTTATATCCATTTTCGCCCGGTACGACGGGTCACGGCTTTATCATACTATGTCTGTAAGTATGACCTCGCCGCTGCCGGAGAGCGTGTATTTCCCGTAACCGGCAGGAATGAACACGCTGTCACCCTTTGTCAGCGAAAGGTCGCCGAGGGTGAAGCTCCCGTCGAGCACGAGCAGCGAGTTGAACGACTTTTCCGTCGCTTCGAGAGCGGCTCCCGACTGCACATCGAGCTTATTCACGTTGAAATACTCGCAGGACGCGAGCAGCGTTTCGGCATACCCGTCCTTCTGCACCCGCTCGCCCTGCGGCTTTGTGGGGCGCATCGGCGGTATCAGCTTTGTCACCTCGCAGGCCTTTTCGACGTGCAGCTCACGGGGCTTGCCGTCCTTGCCGACTCTGCCGTAATCGTATATTCTGTATGTCGTATTGGAATTCTGCTGTATCTCGGCTATCAGGATACCCTTTCCTATGGCGTGGAGCGTGCCGCTCTCGATGAAGAACACGTCGCCCTTGTGCACCGGCACATTGTTGGTGACTTCGAGCAGGGTGTTGTTCTTTATGCGCTCTGCGAATTCCTCACGCGTTATCTCGTGCTTGAAGCCGTAGAGCAGCTCTGCGCCCTCGTCGGCGTCGATGATATACCACATCTCGGTCTTGCCGTATTCCCCCTCGACGCGCAGGGCATACTCGTTATCGGGATGTACCTGCACGGAGAGGTTATCCTTTGCGTCTATCAGCTTTATCAGAATGGGGAAATACTCGAACCTTGCACAATTTGTGCCGAGCACGGCTTTCCCCTCTTTTTCGATATATTCGTCGAGCGTTTTTCCGGCGTATTCGCCGTTGGCTATGACGCTTCTGCCGTCCTTGTGGCAGGAAAGCTCCCAGCTCTCGGCGACCTTGTCCGCATCGCTTTTCTTGCCGTATTCTTCACGCAGGCGCGTTCCGCCCCAGATATAGTCTTTACAGGGCGCTGTGAGCTTCATCGCATACATAAAACGACCCCCCTTTGGTCAATTGGAAATTGACAATTAATAATTAATAATTGTGGTTGCCGCCTGCGGCGGCGTATTTAAATCGTGACGAGGCCCGAAAGCCCCGCCGAATACAAATATTATACCACATATAATATAAAAAGTAAAGTTTTTTTTTATTTTTGCGAAAAACATTGTGAAAAGATGCGACAGATGACAAAGCACATCAAAAATAACCGCCGATACGCTTGACATCGGCGGGAAACTGTGGTATAATAACATCAGCACAAGGGGCAAAAGCAGTTTTGCTCCCGGAGCAGTGGTTTATTTAAGAAACAACCACCGTCGTATTGGAAGCACGCGGTGGTTATTTCTTTTTATTTACGGCGCTTCGTGATACGGCCGCGAAAGAAATGTATCCATGCTCCGACTTGCGAAGCATTTATGAGTATCATGTGTATCATCTCGCCCGAAAGCTCGAACAGTAATGATATTATCCTCATAATATCGCCCTCCTTGTCAGTCTCCGTCCGGCGATCTCTCACACGGGCGGGAACTGCTCCGAGAGCGACTTCCACCTTTGCTTTACCTTTGGCAATGCGTTCCGCCAAAGTCTCGCACATATTATATCACATAAACATCAAAAAGTAAAGATTTTTCTGAATTTTGTAAAAAATTATTGCCAAAAATGCAAATATGTGGTAAAATATAACAAGAGAGCGGAAACCTGCGATCTTCCGCACTTTGCGGCAGAGATAACGCAGAAAGCGCCGTAGCTTAAGCAAATCTGTAAATCAAAAAAACTCAACGCTTTCGGTTCCTTTGTCGCACAAAGGAACCGGGTCAGGAGTTTGAGGATAGGGCAGAGCCCTATCCTCATGTGGCTCGCCCACAGGCGAGACACTTCTCTCGAGCGGCAGCGGCTATAAACAAAAGGAGGAGATCTTTTGGCAGTTAAAGAAAGAAAACCGGTTGACAGTGTACCGGCACTGGAAGCGGAACTGAAGCGCGTAAGGGCGGCACAGAAGGAATACTCGGTATTCACGCAGGAGCAGGTAGATAAGATATTCCTTGCGGCTGCGTCGGCAGCGAACAAGGCGCGTCTTCCGCTTGCGAAAATGGCGGTGGAGGAGACGGGAATGGGCGTTGTTGAGGACAAGGTCATCAAGAACAACTACGCTGCGGAGTACATCTACAACGAGTACAAATGCACGAAAACGTGCGGTGTCATCGAAGAGGACAAGGCGTTCGGGCTCAAGAAGATAGCGGAGCCTATCGGCGTTATCGCGGCGGTAATACCCACGACGAACCCCACCTCCACCGCGATATTCAAGGCTCTGATTGCCCTTAAAACACGCAACGGTATCATCTTCAGCCCGCACCCGCGTGCAAAGAAGAGCACCATAGAAGCCGCCCGTATCGTTCGTGACGCGGCGGTGGCGGCAGGCGCTCCCGAGAACATCATCTCGTGGATAGACGCACCGAACCTCGATATGACCACGCTCGTTATGAAAGAGGCCGATATAATCCTCGCAACGGGCGGCCCCGGTATGGTCAAGGCGGCGTATTCCAGCGGAAAGCCGGCTCTCGGTGTCGGCGCGGGCAACACCCCCGCTATCATCGACAAGTCCGCCGACATACTGCTCGCAGTCAACTCGATAATCCACTCGAAGACCTTCGACAACGGCATGATCTGCGCGTCGGAGCAGTCCGTTATCGTTCATAAGGACATCTACGACGCGGTAAAGCGTGAATTTGCCGCGAGAGGGTGCTATTTTCTCAAAGGCAGCGAGATCGACAGGGTGCGCCACACCATTATCATCAACGGCGCGCTGAACGCTAAGATCGTCGGACAGAAGGCGGCGACTATCGCAGAGCTTTCGGGCGTTAAGGTCCCCCCGGGAACAAAGATACTGATCGGCGAAGTGACAAACGTGGACATTTCGGAGGAATTCGCGCACGAGAAGCTTTCCCCCGTCCTCGCCATGTATAAGGCCAATGACATACACGACGCTTTCAACAAGGCAGAGCGCCTTATCGCAGACGGCGGCTTCGGACATACCTCGTCCATTTACCTCGACGAAGCGACACAGGGCGACATTCTCGCCGAATTCACGGCGCGTATGAAGACCGGGCGTATCCTCATAAACACACCGTCCTCCCACGGCGGTATCGGCGGACTGTACAACTTCAAAATGCCGCCGTCGCTGACCCTCGGCTGCGGCTCGTGGGGCGGCAACAGCGTAAGCGAGAACGTGGGTGTAAAGCACCTGCTCAACATCAAGACAGTCGCTGCAAGGAGAGAGAATATGCTTTGGTTCAGAGCACCCGAGAAGGTGTATATCAAGAGAGGCTGCCTGCCGGTGGCGCTTGACGAGCTCGGCACCGTCATGGGCAAGAAGCGCGCGTTCGTGGTAACGGACAGCTTCCTGTACGGGGCGGGCTTCACAAAGCCGATAACCGACAAGCTCGACGCTATGGGGATAGTCCACGAGACATTCTTCGACGTTGAGCCCGACCCGACCCTCGACAGCGCACAGAAGGGCGCTGCACTGATGACCTCGTTCAAGCCGGACGTTATCATCGCGGTGGGCGGCGGTTCCGCAATGGACGCGGCAAAGATAATGTGGGTGCTGTACGAGCATCCCGAGGCGGATTTCAAGGATATGGCGATGCGCTTCATCGACATTCGCAAGAGAGTATATACATTCCCGAAAATGGGCGAAAAGGCCTATTTCGTGGCGATACCCACCTCCGCAGGCACGGGCTCCGAGGTGACACCTTTCGCGGTCATCACCGACAAGAGCGACGGCTGCAAGTATCCGCTTGCCGACTATGAGCTGCTGCCCAATATGGCGATAGTTGACACCGATATGCACATGACTGCGCCGAAGGGGCTGACCGCTGCGTCCGGTATCGACGCGGTGACACACGCGCTGGAAGCCTACGCGTCGATAATGGCTACCGACTATACCGACGGGCTTGCTCTGAAAGCGCTCAAAACGATATTCGAGTATCTGCCGAGAGCATACAACGACGGAAACGACATCGAGGCGCGCGAAAAAATGGCCAATGCCGCAACTATGGCGGGTATGGCTTTCGCAAACGCTTTCCTCGGTATCTCGCACTCGCTCGCGCACAAGCTCGGCGCTTACCACCATATCGCCCACGGTATCGCGAATGCGCTCGTTATCTGCAATGTGATGCGTTACAACGCGTCGGAGGCTCCCGTTAAAATGGGCACATTCCCGCAGTACGACCACCCGCATACGCTCGCGAGATATGCCGAGATCGCGGACTTCCTCGGGCTCGGCGGAAAGACCGACACCGAGAAGCTTGAAAACCTCATCGCGGCGGTGGAGAAGCTTAAAAAGCAGATCGGCATAAAGGCGACCATAGCCGACTACGGCGTATCGGAGAAGGACTTCCTCGAAACGCTCGACGAGATGACCGAGGCGGCGTTCGACGACCAGTGCACCGGCGCAAATCCGCGTTATCCGCTCATCTCCGAGCTTAAACAGCTCTATATGGACGCTTACTACGGCGGCACGTTCAAGGAGACGGAAATGCCCGGGGAATCGCAGAGCAAGGCGGCTCCCGCAATGGCAAAGACTGTGAAGACACCCGCAAAGGCTAAGGCTGCCGGAGCCGCTAAAACGACGGCTCCCGCAAAGCGCGGAAGAAAGCCCAAGGCCGAGCCTGCGGCAGCGAAGAAGAGCGGCAGAAAGCCGACTGCAAAGAAGTAACGGGGGTGTGACGTATGAAGCTTGACAATGTTTTAGCAAAGCGCAGGGACAAGACGATATACAGGGACGGCGACTGCTGTCTGAAAGTGTTCAACGACGGCTATCCGAAACAGGGCGTGCTCAACGAGGCGCTCAACCAGGCGCGCGTGGAGCTCACCAGGCTGAATATCCCGAAGGTGCGCGAGGTCATCACGATAGACGGCAAATGGACGATAGTTTCCGACTTCATCGAGGGCAAGACCCTTATGGATATGTGGAAGGAAGACCCCTCAAAGCTCGACGAGTATATGGAGACCTTTGTGAACCTGCAGATCGACATACAGTCGCACAAATGCCAGCTGCTCGGCAGGCTCAAGGACAAGATGCACTCGAAGATATCGGCGTCGCAGTTCCCCGCCACCGTGCGCTACGACCTGCACACGACGCTTGAATCCATGCCCAAGCACTTAAAGCTGTGCCACGGCGACTTCAACCCCTCGAACGTGATAATCACGCCCGACGGCAAACCCTATATCATCGACTGGGCACACGCCACACAGGGCAACGCCTCCGCGGACGCCGCGCGCACCTACCTTATGTTCTGCCTCGGCGGAAATGAGGACATCGGCAGGCAATACCTCAAAACATTCTGCGACAAGACCGACACGGCGCTCCAGTACGTCCAGAAGTGGATGCCGATAGTTGCGGCATCGCAGTCCGTCAAGGGCAACGAGAAGGAGCGCGAGCTGCTCGCATCGTGGGTCAATGTTGTGGATTACACATAAGCCGTGATCCTATCCCACTGCCTTCGGCGGGGGGTGATAATGTCGATCCGATTATCCCGGATAACGATTCCGACAAAAAATCTGTGATTTTTCGCGGAAATTTTGTGAACTATGACACTTGATGTGAATGATAAAAACACTTGCAATTGTCTCCGAAATGTGTTATAATAAATGCTACCTTATGAAAAAATTCAACCGAACAATTTTACGGAGGGATCGCAGATGTCGGTCATTGAAATAGTTTTCGCAATACTTCTTATAGTCGCGTGCATATTTATCGTCGCGGTCGTGCTGATGCAGGAATCCAAGCAGGGTATGTCCAATGTCATCACCGGCGGCAGCACCGATAACTACTATCAGAAAAACAGCGGCAGGACAAGAGAAGCCAAGCTCGCCAGAGCCACAAAGATAGCCGCTGTGCTCGTGTTCATCATCGCTATCGCGGTAAACCTCATTTCCGTGTATTGGAGCGGTAACGGCAGCGCCGATACGGCAACTCCCGTCGATACCGACGCGGTGGCCGACCAGCTCGCTATCGCAACGACTACGGGTGAGCTCACGCTCGCGGACGCGGCAACGGAAGCTCCCGCGGACGACAGCTCGGCAGCGGCTGCGGATACCACAGAAGCGGCGCAGTAAGCTTTAAAACAAGAAAACAACTCTTTCGCGGTACGGAGCTTTCCGTACCGTGAACTGTTATCAGGAGGAAATATGTCCGCAAACACCGATAAAAGACGCTCCGGCTATTTCTATATCCCCGATCTGTCGTGGTTCACAGAGGGCAACCCATATATCGTCAGCGAGAACACTTTCAACTTTATCCTGAAGCCCTCCGATGAAGGGCTGACGGCTACCGTCTGGTACGGAATGAAGTGCTTTGAGCTTTCCGAGCCCGTCTGCGACAAGACTGCGGGGAAGGACGACGACGGGCTTACCGAGCTCGCCGAATTCGTTGACCGCGAGTTTGAAGCCTACCGCGGAAAAGTTGAAAGCGGAGAAGTTAAGGGCAGACGCACCTACAAGCCGGCGGGACATATCGCGGGGGCAGCCTCCGCCGCGGAATGACATTGAAAATGCCATGACTTGTCGCGACAGGTTGAAAAAAATTTTAAAAAACACTTGACAAAACGGAAAAGGTGTAGTATAATATCAAAGTATTATAAACAAAAAGCAGATCGTTTCTCACCCGCCGACGCGGTAAAGCTGTCGGGCGCGGTTGTTTATAAGATCCCGTAAGAGTTACCCCAGAAGTAATATATTCGGATCATATAAGCGCGGACGGTCTCCCGCGTTTTTTGTTTTTTACAAACATTATCGCCTTGAAAGGGAGTGTACACTATCAGCAAAAAGGATCTTCTCATCAACGATGAGATACGCGAAAAGGAAGTCAGAGTAATCGGAGCCGAAGGCGAACAGCTCGGAGTAATGTCCTCCGCGGACGCCTACGCAAAAGCGCTCGAGGCAGACCTCGACCTCGTGCTCATCGCACCGCAGGGCAACCCGCCGGTGTGCCGCATCATGAACTACGGCAAGTATAAATTCGAGCAGCAGAAGCGCGAAAAGGAAGCTCGCAAGAACCAGAAGCAGGCTGAACTGAAAGAGATCCAGATGTCGCTCAACATCGACACCAACGATTTCAACACAAAAGTCAACCAGGCAGTCAAGTTCCTAAAGGGCGGCGACAAGGTGAAGCTGCGTGTGCGTTTCAGACGCGCGAGAGAGCTCACCCATATGAATCTCGGCGAGGATCTGATGAAGAAATTCGTGGACGCCTGCGCTGAATACGGCAGTACGGATAAGCCCGCGACGCTTGAAGGCAAGAACTATATGATAGTCATCTCGCCCAAGCCGCAGACTGCACCCAAAAAGGCAAAGAGCGGCGACCCCGAGCCTGCCGCGGAAGAATAAAAGTCAAATATAAAAAGGAGGAACATACAATGGCAACAAAGAACAAGATCAAAACTCACAGCGGTGCCAAAAAGCGCTTTAAGTTTACAGGAACGGGCAAGATCAAGTATATGCGTACCAACCGCCGTCACAGACTTACTCAGAAGGCGACCAAGCGCAAGAGGATCAATCGTGCCGCGGGCTACAGCGACAAGACCAACGTAGCCGAGATAAAGGCACTTATGCCCTACGCAAACTGATCGGACAAAAGAAATAACAGGAGGAAAGTAAAATGGCACGAATCAAAGGCGCTTTGGCCACACGCAAAAGAAGAAACAAGACTTTAAAGCTCGCAAAGGGTTACTGGGGCGGTAAGAGCAAGCTCTTCAAAACCGCGAAGGAAGCCGTATGGAAGAGCGGTCAGTACGCATACATCAGCAGACGCCTCAAGAAGAGAGATTTCAGAAAGCTCTGGATCGCCCGTATCTCCGCGGCCTGCAAGCTCAACGGTATGAATTACTCGACATTCATCAACGGTCTCAAGAAGGCCGACATCTCGCTCAACCGCAAGATGCTCTCCGAAATAGCCATAAACGACGCGCCCGGTTTCACCGCGCTCTGCGACAAGGCTAAAGCAGCTCTGTAAGAAAAAATATATCACGTCCGTTACGCGCGGGCGTGATATTTTCGCATTATAGCGGGCTGTACGCGGTCATTCTCCGTCCTTGCCGAACGGCAGCTCCACACCGTCCGATTTCACCGAGCGGACCTTCTCGGAAAGTACGGTCTCGTCGGGATGCCGCTCAAAATATACGACGCAGAAGATTATCGAGGCGACGACCGCGAGCACCAGTCCGCGCGTTATATACCCTGCGACGAATTTGTCAACATCGGGCGCCTCCGCAAGATATGTCGGGTAGCTGCGCAGAGCCTGCATGAACGATACCCCCGTGAGCTGCGCACAGGCCTTTATCCCCGCGCCGAAGCCCGCAAGCACCACCGCCCCCGCCGAGAGCAGCGGACAGGCGATGATACCCGCGGCGTCGAGCTTGCGGGAAATGAAGCGGTAGTCCGCGAACACCACAAAGACCGTTGCGGCGGACAGTATGTAGGTCGATACCTCGAACGCCAGACCGAATGCGCTCACCTCGCTTTTCACGTCAACAATGAGTATCGAGATAACGGTCATCGCGGCGGCGCCGAGCAGCGCCCCGAGCAGACCGAACACACTGCGGCGGTCAAATCCGAGCTTTACGCGCACGTCGTCCTTGCCGGCCTTTGCCTGTTCGGCTTTGACCGCGCGCGGGAAGGAATACGGCTTACCGACGAGACGCAGCTCATCGAGCTTTTCTGCGAGAGCGCCGAGAAATTCCGCGAGAAGGACGATCTTTTCCTGCATCAGACAGTGCTTGTCGAGCAGGACGCGTATATGCCCAACCTCGCAGGACTGGCTCAGCAGCGCGTTTCTGGGGAGCTTCCCGGCAAGAGCGGTTATGACGGGGAATATCTCGGTCTCGCGCTCGAAAGGACGCTCGCAGAAAAAACGTATATCAAATCCGTCGTCCGTCTCGGACACGGTAACGCCGAAGCCGCGCATTTCCCCGCAGAGAGCGGTGCGCTCGTCGGAGAAGGAAAGCCCCGTCTCGGCACAGATATTTTTAAGTTCTGAAAACACTTCATCACCCCGGAAGATATTGCCTTTCCCAAAGCGGAACGGCGTAAACATACATTTATTTTATCACAAACAGCAAACAATGTCAATGATAATATCATCAAGAAAAAATCCCGCAATAGCGCTTTACCGCGAGCTTGACCGTGACCGCAAGGCGAGAGAGCGGGAAGGATGCTTCAATATAGAGGGCGCAAAGCTATGCACCGAGGCGGTGCGGGCGGGACTTGACGTAACGGCGGCGTTCGTTACCGAGACCGCTCTGCGAAAGTACCCGGACGCGGTGAAAGAGATAAGCGCCGCGGCCGAACCCGTTACCATCACGGACGACCTCGGTTCGTACATTTCCGACACGAAAACGCCGCAGGGGATATTCCTCACGGCGAAAAAGCTTGACAAAACCGCGGAAATGTGTAAAATAGACAACGGGAGACTTATCCTGTTGGACGGCCTGCAGGACGCGGGAAATGTCGGCACGATAATAAGGACGTGCGACGCGCTCGGCATCGACGGGCTGGTGCTCTCGCCGGACTGCGCGGACGTGTATTCCCCGAAGGTCGTTCGCGGCGCCATGGGAAGCCTGTTCAGGCTCCCGATCGCGGTAACTCCGCTTACCTGCTTCATCGCGGGTCTGCAGGCGGACGGTTACACGGTCTGTGCGGCGGTCCTTGACAGGGACGCAAAGAAGATAAACGAAGTGCGGTTCCCGGAAAAATGCGCCGTAGTTATCGGAAACGAGGGCAACGGCGTGTCGCCGGAAGTCATAAGCGCGGCGGGGAACGGCATATATATCCCCATAGCGAACGCGGAATCGCTGAACGCGGCGGTCGCTGCGGCCATATTCTGCTACGAAATGAAAAACAGATAATAAAAATTGACAATTGACAATTTTTGTGCCGGCTTTGCCATTTTTTTAAAAATGTCGCGAAGCGACACCACAATTGTGAATTATCAAAAGAAGGGTTGGTAGATTTGTCAGATTTAGTAATAGTTGAGTCGCCGGCAAAGGCGAAGACTATCAAGAAGTACCTCGGCAAGAACTTCGAGGTGGTGGCGTCGGTGGGACATATCCGCGACCTGCCGAAGTCGAAGCTCGGTGTGGATATCGAGCACAACTTCGAGCCGATGTACGAGAACAAGCGGGAGAAATCCGCACTGATAAAGGAACTGAAATCACAGGCCTCAAAGTCGGACACCGTATATCTCGCGACCGACCCGGACCGCGAGGGAGAGGCTATCTCATGGCATCTCGCACACGTTCTCGGGCTCGACGGCAGCAAGCCGATACGGGTAACGTTCAGCGAGATTACCAAGACCGGCATACAGAACGGTATGGCGGCGCCGAGAAGCATCGATATGGATCTCGTGAACGCGCAGCAGGCAAGGCGCATACTCGACAGGATAGTGGGCTACAAGCTCTCGCCGTTCCTGTGGAAGAAGGTGCGCAGAGGCTTGTCGGCGGGGCGTGTGCAGTCGGTGGCGGTACGGCTCATCGTTGACCGCGAGAACGAGATAAAGGCGTTCAAGAGCGAAGAATACTGGACGATAGACGCGAAGCTCCACGGCAGCGCGTCGAGAAAGCAGTTTCCGTCGAAGCTCACCGAGATAGACGGCAAAAAGGCCGAGCTGAAAACAAAGGAAGAGACCGACAAGATACTCGCGTATCTGAAAGACAAGGAATTCACGGTCTCCGCTATCAAGAAATCCGTCAGGAAGAAGCAGCCCGCTCCGCCTTTCACCACATCGACGCTGCAGCAGGAGGCTTCCCGCAGGCTCTCGTTCAACGCGAGAAGAACGATGAAGACCGCGCAGGAGCTGTATGAAGGTATCGAGCTCGAAGGACGCGGCGCAGTCGGTCTGATAACCTATATGCGTACCGACAGCCTGCGTATTTCCGAGGAGGCGCAGAAGGCCGCCGCGGAGATCATAAAGAGCCGCTTCGGCGAGGAATACCTTCCCGCAAAGCCGAGAGTGTATAAGTCCCGCAACAACGCACAGGACGCGCATGAAGCGATACGTCCGTCAACCATAGACATCACCCCCGAGGAGATAAAGCAGAGCCTTTCCTCCGACCAGTACAAGCTTTATAAGCTTATCTGGGAGCGCTTTATGGCGAGCCAGATGGAGAACGCTCTGCTGGATTCCGCGGTAATCGACATCACCGCCGGGAACTGCCTGTTCAGAACGACCGGCTTCACCGTGAAGTTCGACGGCTTCACAAGGCTGTACGAGGAAAGCTCCGACAGCGCATCCGAGGAGGGCGGCGCGATACCTAAGCTCACAAACGGCGAGAAACTCGCGGTGGTATCGCTGCTCGGCAACCAGCATTTCACTCAGCCGCCCCCGCGCTACACCGAGGCGAGCCTCATCAAGGCGCTCGAGGAGAACGGCATCGGCAGACCGTCAACATACGCACCGACTATCACCACGATACTTGACAGGCATTACGTCGAGCGCGAACAGAAGCAGCTCAAACCCACCCCGCTCGGCGATGTCATCACCGACCTGCTGAAAGACCATTTCGAGCAGATCGTCGATACGAAATTCACCGCGCAGATGGAAGGCAATCTCGATAAGGTCGAGGAAGGCAAAGAGCAGTGGTACGAGGTGCTGAAGGACTTCTACGGCGACTTTGCCACCACTCTCGAAAAGGCCGAGTCGGATATGGAGGGCAAGCGCGTCAAAGTCCCCAACGAGCCCACAGACATAATCTGCGAGAAGTGCGGACGGCACATGGTCATAAAGATCGGGCCTTACGGGAAATTCCTCGGCTGCGAGGGCTTCCCGGAATGTAAGAACACGCGCAAGATAGTCACCGAGACGGGCGGGAACTGCCCGAAATGCGGCAAGAAGATGCTCGCGAGAAAATCCAAGAAGGGCAAGCCTTTCTTCGGCTGCGAGGATTACCAGAACTGCGGCTATATGACGTGGGACACGCCTATCCCCGACCTCTGCCCGAAGTGCGGCGCGACGCTGTTCAAGAAGGCGGGCAAGAAGGGTAAGATATACTGCGCCCGTGAAGGCTGCGGCTACGAGACGGAGGCTTCGGAGAAGGAATGACAGTCAGTGTGGTCGGAGCAGGCCTCGCGGGCTGTGAGGCGGCGTGGGCTGCGGCGGAGCGCGGCGCCG
>JAFTAG010000028.1 GCA_017458655.1 Ruminiclostridium sp.
CAGGCGTGCCGACATAAAGTCGGCAGATTGTACAAATTTTTCGCAGGCATACTGTCGTATGTCAAGGAAAATTTGTGCAATATGACGGCTTTAGGGCGGTGCGAATGGGCGGCAAGAGGTTTTTAGAGGTGCCCTTTATTTTTCCCCGGGCAACCCACCGGAAAGATAACTGTTTTTTCGCTTTCCGATGAGGACGGGGATCGTTTTTACAGCTGTATGGACTTCTGGAAGTAGCTCAGCATAGCCTTGTAAGCGGAGCCGAGGAAGTGCAGGCCGTCCGCCTCCGCGTAATCGGCTGAGAAGTAGCCCGACGCATCCTGGAGCTTGCTGCAAAGGTCGAGATAGACTATGCCCTTTTCCTCCGCCATCGATTTGAGCAGCTTATTGTAGCCGTTTACCATTACCATAGTCTCCTGACCCTCGGCATCGTGCGCCTTGGTAACGGGCGGTATCGAAACTATGTAGATGTAGCTGTCGGGGCAGACCTCCCGCAGCTCGTCAACGAGCAGTCCGAGCTGCTCCGCCATGTGGGTATTGCCCATATAGGCAAGGCCGTTCGAGCCGAGCATTATGAAGATGCGCTTGGGTTCAAGCTTCTTCGCCTTCTCGGTAACGGTGACGCCGCCGATCTTCTTGGTACGCGCGCTCTCGGGATTTAAGCCTATCTCCGCGAACACCTGTCTGTCCGGGAAGTAACCGTAATTCACAAGGCCGGTGTATATCGAGTCGCCTATGAACATATCGTTCAGGAAGAAGGAGTCGTCATAGCTGTCGCTTTCCACTGCCTCGACCACATTGTCCTCGGTCTCATCGGTCTCCGCGGTGTCCCCGGTATTATCCGTATCCTCGGGCGCGGTGGTATCCTCGGCCGGCTCGGTCGTATCCTCGGTAGTTTCCGGCACCTCGATATCGGGCTCGGGAGTTGCCGTGGTAATGGGAGTCGTGGTTATAACAGCCGACACCGCCGTTTCCTGATCGAGATTTGCGACATTGGTGTCCTCGAGCTTACCCGTCATATAGAGGGTGATGAGCACCACAAGCGTGATGAGCGTCGCGACGATAAGTATATTCAGAATGACGATGGACAGCGAAATAACGTCCACCTTGGTTTTTTTAGCCATCAGACCGTTTCCTTTCGCGGGGAGCCTCCCGGGATATGTCTTGGCTGCCTTTTTGCAGCACCAATGAAGATTATACTATAATTCGGCGAAATTATCAATAGTATTTTGCAATTTTCGGTAAATTTCTACAAAAGCGGTACTATTTCAGCCCGTGCTCCTTCATATGCTTTTTTATCGCCTTAAAGGTCTTGTCGCTGATGACGTGCTCTATGCGGCAGGCGTCCTCGGAAGCGGTAGGCTCATCGACGCCAAGCCCCACAAACAGTGCTGTGAGCACTTTATGCCGCTCATAGATCTTTTCGGCGATCTCTTTCCCGAGACCGGTAAGCGTGATAAAGCCGCCGTTATCTATATTGAGGTACCCGCCGTCCTCGAGCAGGTGGATAGCGCGGCTGATGCTGGGCTTTGAGAAGCCCATTTCCTCGCAGATATCTATCGATCGTACTTCATTTTTCTTTTGCGAGAGCACGAGTATCGTTTCAAGATACATCTCGCCCGATTCCTGTAAATTCATCTGTTTCCTCCGTAAGAGTGTGATCGTGTTCCCGCTTCCGGCGGGAACGCAGCGTACTGTGTTATACTATGCCTGTTCTTTCGGCGCTTATCACGCCCGTTATCTTGCAGATACGGCTGATAAGCGCATTGAGCTGTTCCACGCTCGCGACCTCTATGGTAACTATGATGTTGCCGTTGCCGTTTTTGAGGTTATGGGCGGTGATATGCCGTATGGGCAGTCTGCTTGCCGCTATTGCCGCGGTAACGTCCGCTATCAGGGCGGTGCGGTCTTCCGCGATTATATCTATCGTCGCGTTGTAGCTCTCATTATCGAGGCCGCCCGCCCACTGCACCTTTATCCAGCGCTCCTTGTCGGCGGGCGGGGAATTGAGCACATTGACGCAGTCCTTCTTGTGCACCGAAACGCCGTAGCCGCGCGTGATGAAGCCGATTATATCGTCGCCGGGGAGCGGATTGCAGCATTTGGCGTACTTCACGAGGCAGTTGTCTATGCCCTCTACGATCACGCCGCCGCGCCTGCTGCGGGAAATACTGCCGTTTATGATCTCCTCGCTGCTCTGCTGCTGCTTCTCCTGGTTCTGCTGATTGTAGAGGTCTTTGGCGCGCTGCATTATCTTCGACAGGATAACGCCGCCGTAGCCTATCGCCGCGTAAAAATCCTCCGCATTGTCGAAATGCTGCAGCTTCGCGAGCTCGTTGATGAATTCCGGCGTCGGCACCATACTGTTCCTGCGGAATTCGAGCTCTATGGACGCCATACCCTCGGTGATGTTCTCCTCGCGGCATTCGTGCTTGAACCACGAGCGTATCTTCGCGCGCGCCTCGGAGGTCTTGGCGATATCCAGCCAGTTGCGGTTGGGTCCCGCGTTGGACGAGGTGATGATCTCGACGATATCGCCCGTTTTGAGGGTGTAGTCGAAGCGCATCATCTTGCCGCCGACCTTCGCGCCGGTCATTTTATTGCCGACCTGCGTGTGTATCGCGTAGGCAAAATCTATCAGCGTCGAACCCGCCGGCAATGTTACGACATCGCCCTTGGGAGTGAACACATACACATCGTCCGGCGCGAGATCCACCTTTATCGCGTCCGCGATCTGCTCGACATCGTCGGAATCCTGCTGCTGCTCGAGGATATGCCTTATCCAGTCGAAGCGCTTCTCACCGGAGACCTTGCCGCTGATGCCGGCCTTGTACTTCCAGTGTGCCGCGACGCCGTACTGCGCGGTATTGTGCATCTCGTAGGTGCGTATCTGCACCTCGAACGGTATGCCCTCGCGGCCTATGACCGTGGTGTGGAGCGACTGGTAGCGGTTGGGCTTCGGAGTGGCGATATAGTCCTTGAAGCGGTACGGTATGGGCTTGAAGATGTCGTGGATTATACCGAGCACGTTATAGCACTCTATAACGGTCTGTACGATGACTCTGACAGCGTAGATATCATATATCTCATCGAAGCTCTTGCCCTTGACATAGACCTTTTTATATATGCTGTAAACGCTCTTGACGCGTCCCTCGATGGTGGGGGGAGGCTGGATATCGCTTATCCTGTCGCGTATGCGCTCCTTTATCACGTCGATGAAGGTATCGCGCTTTTCCTTGTGCTTGTCGAGCATATCCTCGATCATCTTGGAGCCGTACGGGTCGAGGATCCTTATGGAGATATCCTCCATTTCCTCCTTTACGGCGCTCATACCGAGGCGGTGCGCGATAGGCGCGTAGAAGTTCATCGTTTCGAGAGCCTTCTTGCGCTGCTTCTCGGGCGGGCGGTACATTATCGTGCGCATATTGTGGAGACGGTCGGCGAGCTTGATGATGATAACGCGGATATCCTTTGACATCGCTATGAGTATCTTGCGGATATTCTCGGCCTGCTGCTCCTCCTTGGTGGTATTGAGGGGAATCTGACCTATCTTTGTTACGCCGTCAACGAGGTTGGCGACATCGCTTCCGAACTTCTTGCGAAGCTCATCGAGCGTCACATCGGTATCCTCCACGACATCGTGGAGCAGCGCGGCGCAGATAGTGTCGGTATCCATGCAGAATTCGAGCAGGATACAGGCCACCGCGATAGGGTGGGTGATATACGGCTCGCCGGAGCTTCTTTTGACGCCCTTGTGAGCAACGTTCGCGACCTCGTATGCCTCGGTGATCTTCTCGAGGTCATACGCTTTTTCGCTCTCTAAGATCTTCTCCGTTAAGTATTCTATTGTGTACAGCATACATAAGTCAGCTCCTTTGTTTTCCCGCCGGGAAATTGATCTCTTTTGCAATCACATTATTATCTTTTTACAGTCTCCCCGCGGAAAGCAGGGAGACATATAGTTATTATTCATCATCTTCTGTATTATCGTCGGTGTTATAGACCACTTTGAGCAGCTTGTCCGCGATAGCCGTTATCAGGTTCTTGTACTGCAGCTTCTCTATCCAGTTCTTCGGGAAGCCCTGAATGCCGAAATACGCGCCGAGTATCGCTCCGGTGAGCGACGCGCAGGTATCGCTCGCGCCGTCGTGGTTGGCGGCAAGCTGTATCGCGTGGCGGGGGCTGTCGCAGTGAAGAACGGAGCAGTAAACGGCGATGGCGAGCGCCTCGTAGGCCTCGAAGCCGTAGCCCATTTTCTTGACCGC
>JAFTAG010000005.1 GCA_017458655.1 Ruminiclostridium sp.
AGAAAATGCGCACTGTCAAATTCCGCGGACGTAGTTAAAGAAAACATAGTAGTCCTCACAGACTGCGGGCCCTGCCCGCACCCGCAAGGGGCCTCGCGTCGGCCCCTTGACCCCGGCGCAAGCGTTCCGCTTGACCGGATCGTTCAGTATCGAAAAAATAAAAGCACCTGCAAATATCACAGGCGCTGCATAACAAAAATAACAGCCCTGGTTTTGTTTAAAGACAGGATGGCGCAAACGAACTGTCTTGAAGTATTATAGCACGCAGACATGCGTTTGTCAAGCGTTTTTACTGTAAAAGCGAAACCCCCGCCTCCGGCGGGGATCTCTATGTTATGATTTATTTGCCTATGAGCGCTTTTATGTGCGAAAGAGCGGTCTTGCGGGCTATGCCGCCTTCGACGTAATATGCGTAGCTGTTCTTGCCGTCCGTCCAGATCGCGGAGCCCACCTTGCCGCCGTTGAGGCGGAGAGTTACCTTGACACCGCTTATCTTTACTCTCTCGGTCTTTTCGTACTCGTTATAGTCGCCGGAGATGTCATCGGTACCGGTTCCCTTGCGGGCGCAGATCTCCTTCTTGCCGTTGCTGTAGTCAACATCGATCATACCCTTCATCGCGCGTATGCCGGACAGCTTGTACTTTCCGAGAGCGTCGGGCGCGTCAAAGCTCACACCTGCGGCGTTACCGGCTGCCGCGAGAGTTTCGTATTCGCTCCACGGATTGGCAACGCCGTCCAGATTGTCATTTACCTTATCGTAATCTATATCCTGCATCTCGTCGGTCTCACCGAACGAGATATCCTCGATATCAAGCACCTCCGACTTGCCGGAAAGATCTTTATAGATCGTCACGAGCGAGAATTTATACGGCGCGTTCGGATATACCACGCGGCTGCGGCAGAGGATAAGGTAGTTCGTTCCCGCAACGACCTGACTGCCGAGATATGCCACGGGGGTGTAGGAAACTCCCGTGAGCCCGTTCATCGCTTTTTTGTATGCCTTATACACATCCTTGTTCGCGGAGAGGCTCACCTTTCCGGTGTTTGTGAAAAAACCGCCGGGCAGAGCCTCACCTATGATCGTCTTGTAGCCGGTGACGGACGCGTTCCCCGTAAGGTCTTCATAGACGTAAACGAGCGACGTGCCGACGGCGGAGTTCTTCTTCCCCGTCTCCTTGACGCGGCAGAGGAAGCAGTAGTTCGTCCCCGCCACGATCTGCGTGGAAAGGAGCGCTACCGGCTGTATCCTGAGCCTCTCGATACCGCTTGTCGCTTTGGTGAAGGCAGCCTTTGCGCCGGGATTAAACTTCATACCGAGCTTGCCCTCGTTCACCGACCAGCCCCCCGAGATCATACCGGTGAACTCCTCCGAAACGATCGGAGCCTCGTCCGATGTCTCGTCCTCCGCGAACGCGCCGAACGCGCTGCCTGTCATTGCCAGTACCGCGGCCATTGCCGCTGCCGTGATCTTCATAGTCTTTTTCATTTTGAGTTCCTCCGTTAAAATATATTTTGTCATCGGGCTTTTTATCGCCCTCTGTACATAAAGACGGCATTTTTTTCAAAAGGTCACACTTTTTGGAAAAATTTTTTTGCCGCCCATTTATTACTCCGGCAATCAAACATTGGTATTTTTGTGCATTCTCCCCACCGGTGGCGCGCTTAAAGCAGCGAGCCGTGCACCACAATTGTGAATTTTTCATCGTGGTGAGCTGCGCATATTTGAATTTTTTTACAATACTTTCGGATTATCCCGCCGTCGGCTATTGCATTCCGGACAAAAAAGTGATATAATACAAAGAGTAATATGCTTATTTTTTTCACAGATCCGGCATGACAGCGCCGGATACGAAAGGAGACCGTAATGGAACAGCTGAAACGGCGCCCGATAAGAAAGCGCATTCTTAATACAGTCCTCACGATCGCCGCTGTATCGCTCTTCGCGACAAGCCTTTTCGGCATCATCAGTATGATAGCTATCCAGCGCGAAGCAAGAGAAGCCCTTACCAAACAGGCACAGGACAACCTCACGGCGCTGATAAGGGAAAAGACCGCTCTCGCGGACTTAAGGCTGAAGACCTATTCCGATATGACCTACGATTTCGCGTCATACGTCGAGGAGATCCTCGCGCACCCCGAAAAATTCAAGCCGCGCGACCTCACCTCGCCCGATACATACACCACCGGAGACCTCGTTTATTCCTTCGCGCTCGCGAATGAAAGCTACGACTGGGAGGAGCTCAGACCGCAGGCGGAGCTTTTCTCGAACATCGCCGAGCATTTCTACCCGGCCTCCGAGAAGAACCGGCTCATAATCAAAACCGCGTACTTCGGCTTCGACAACGGCCTGCTGCTCAGCTTCGATTCCGAGTCGGAATTCTGCCCGCCGGAGCTTATATATTACGACTTTCTCGGGAAAGACTGGTATGCTCTCGGAAAAACGGCGGACGGCATCAAATTCACCTCGCCCTATACCGACGGCTTCGGCAGAGGCCTCACCATAACCTGCGTAAGCCCGCTGCACGACCCGAACGGCGCGGTAGTCGGCGTACTCGGTGTGGATATCAGCATCACCGACCTGTATATGTACATTCTCGACCTCGACTTCGGCGACGATGTCAAGGCGTTCATTATGAATGAGAACGGAGACGTCATAACGCCCGGCAGTTCGACCGACGGCTCCTCCGGCATCAGTATGCGGTCGGAGGATATGCAGAGAATGAACGAATACCCGAGCGGCATCGTTGCCAGAGAAGACAGCTATTTCGCGTATGACACGATAGAGAGCGTCGGGTGGAAGGTATTTGTGCGCGTCCCGCAGTCAAGCGTGCTCACGCTCGCGAACAGCATAAGGGAGAAGATAGTCTCCTCTATCATCATCTTTGTCCTGTTCTTCCTTATTATCCTCTCGACCGTCGTTATACTTGTCGCGGAGATCTCCGAGAATATCACAAAGCCTGTCATTGACCTTATGAAGGACGTTGACGAGATAATCGGCGGCGACCTCGACCACCGCGCCGAGATACATATGAACGACGAGATAGGCGACCTCGCGGGGAAGTTCAACGAGATGTCGGATTCCCTCAAAAAGCAGATCAAAAGCCTCACCGAGGTCACTGCCGAAAAGGAGCGCATCGGCACCGAGCTCAACGTCGCGGCGCATATACAATCGGAAATGCTGCCGAAAAACTTCCCCGACCGCGGTGATCTGATGCTTTGCGCTTCGATGTCTCCCGCGCGGGAAATGGGCGGAGATTTCTATGATTTCTTTATGCTCGACGACGACCACATCGCTCTTGTAATGGCGGACGTCTCGGGAAAGGGAGTCCCCGCGGCCATGCTGATGGTCATCGCCAAGACCATTATAAAAATACGCATGAGGCGTATGGACGAGCCCTCGAAGATGCTGTGGGATATCAACAACACGCTCTGCGCGGACAACCCCGGCGGACTGTTCGTTACGGCGTGGGTCGGCATACTCACGCTATCGACGGGCAAGCTCATTTCCGCCAACGCGGGTCACGAATACCCCGCTTTACGGCGCAAGGGCGGCGATTACGAGCTTATCGTATCCGACCACCAGCCCCCGCTCGCGGCTATCGAGAACATCGAATACTACGACGAGACCGTCATTCTTAACGACGGCGACGAGCTGTTTCTTTACACCGACGGCGTTCCGGAGGCGAAGGCTCCCGACGGTACGCGCTTCGGCATACCGAGAATGACGGCGGCGCTCAACCGCAATAAGGTGATGCAGCCCGACCGTCTGCTCGCCGACCTGAAAGAAGAGATCGACCGCTTTACGGGCGACAACGACCTCTTCGATGATGTTACAATGATGTCGGTCGTCCGCGGCAAGCCGACCGACAAGTAAAGGGGATCTATACCGATCTCGCGGCCACCGCGTCGATACCCGTTCCCGCGACATTTGCGGCAATAACGTCACCGACCCGCACGGGCAGCGTCACATTCGCGGCTTTTATATCTTTAACACAGTCAAAGATCCTGTCCTTCGGGACGGGTTCTTTTGTTTTGACGGGAATGCTCACCCCGTCGGCGGTGCGAACGGTGGTAGTCACCGTCCTCATGGGCGCGGTGAGCTCCTGTCTCGCGTAATCGTCGCCGCGCTTGCAGGTATTCCCCGTTACCGACACGACCTCGCTGCCGTTCATTTCGACTGTCAGCCCGCAGCCCATGGGGCAGCATATACATATAAGCTCCTTTGTCATGATATGTCACCCTCCGTCATAATTTCAAGGTCGGCATCGGCCGCCGCGAGCACATCCTTCTTTACCGCGAGATCCTGCATCTCGCTCGGTATCATCACACGCATCTTCCTGCGGAACAGCTCTTTCTCCCCGCATTTTATCACTACCGCGGCATTTTTGTATATCCCCGTCACGCGGAAGCGTATGTGCGGCTCGTCGTCGAGCGAGCCCGCCGTGAAGCTGTTCGGGACGGTATATTTTACGCCGTTTTTGGGGATAAGCTTTATGACCCTGCCCTCGGGCGCACTGCCGCCCCGGACGAACGCAGCGGCGCTCTCGCCCGCCTTTGCGGCCTCTGCCGAAACGTGATCCACAAGGTCGTGGACGTGCAGCACGTTGCCGCAGGCGAATACGCCCGGTATGCTCGTTTGCAGCCTGTCATCGACCACAGCGCCGTTTTTCAGCGGATCTATCGCGATACCGCAGGAGCGCGTCAGCTCGTTCTCCGGTATCAGCCCGCATGACAGCAGCAGCGTGTCGCAGGGGTAGTATTCCTCCGTGCCGGGTATCGGCTTGCCGTCTTTGACTTCCGCAACGACAACGCCCTCCAGCTTCTCCTTGCCCTTTATATCGATTACCGTGTGCGAGAGCTTCAGCGGTATGCCGAAGTCGTCGAGGCACTGGACGATATTGCGGTTGAGGCCGCCGCTGTAGGGCATAAGCTCGAACACCGCCGCGACATGCGCTCCCTCGAGCGTCATTCTGCGCGCCATTATCAGCCCGATGTCGCCCGAGCCGAGTATCACACATTCCTTGCCCGGCATTATGCCGTCTATGTTGATAAGGTGCTGCGCCGTGCCCGCGGTGTAAATACCCTGCGGACGGTATCCCGCTATCCCGAGAGCCCCGCGCGGACGCTCGCGGCAGCCCATGGCGAGCACCACAGACCTCGCGTAAATGTCCTCCACACCGCGCCCGGAGCTCAGTATCGTCACCACTCTGTCGGGCGAGATATTCAGCACCATTGTGCCCGTTTCCACCGGTATGCCGAGCTCACGCACCATATCGGCGTACCGTTCGGCGTACTCGGGGCCGGTAAGCTCTTCTTTGAATGTGTGCAGGCCGAAGCCGTTGTGTATGCACTGATTGAGTATGCCGCCGAGCACATTGTCGCGCTCGAAGATAATGATGTTGTCAAGTCCTTTTTTCTTTGCAGCCACCGCCGCCGCCATTCCCGCAGGGCCGCCGCCTATCACCGCAAGATCGAATTCCCGCATTATGCCGCACCCCCTCAGTTCTTTCTCACGCTGTCAAGCGGTATGCCGTACTTCTCCGCTATCAGCGCCATTGTTTTCGGCGTACAGAAGCCCGCCTGACATCTTCCCATTCCCGCGCGCGTTCTGCGCTTCACGCCGTCAAGCGTCTTGGCGCCGAGCGTGCGGTCAATCGCGTCGCGTATCTCGCCCTCGGTGACGGTCTCGCAGCGGCAGACGATGTTGCCGTAAGCGGGGTCGTTTCGTATCAGCTCGTTCTGTTCCTCGCGGGAAAGTGCCGCGAAATGCTTTACGCCCTTTCTCGTTTCGATAAAGTCGCTGCGCGGGTGCAGCCCGTCCTTTTTTACGATGATATCGGCGATATACCCGGCGATAGCAGGAGCGCTCGTAAGTCCCGGAGATTCTATACCCGCCGCGTCTATGAAGTTCTCGGCGCTCTCCTTAATGATGAAATCGTCCGTCTCGCCCACCGCGCGCAGTCCCGAGAAATTGGTGATCGTCTTGCCGAAGGGTATGCCGCTCACCGACAGTCCCGCACGCTCTTTCACCGAAGCGAGCCCGCCCGATGTCGTGGCGGTATTCTCCTTGTCGTCGATATTGTCCGCGGAAGGCCCTACCATAAGGTTCCCGTGAGCGGTGGGAGTTACAAGCACACCCTTGCCCATTTTCGTCGGAAGCTGGAATATCGTGCGCTTCACGGTATTCCCCACCTCCTTGTCGAGCAGGTAATATTCGCCTCTGCGCGGCGTTATCTTCATCTTGTCCTCGCAGACCATATTGTGTATGGTATCGGCATAAACGCCCGCAGCGTTCACGATATAACGGCTCTCGAACGAGCCCTTGTCGGTCAGTATGCGGTACAGCGAGCCGTCGCGCGTTATCCCCTTGACAGTCGTGTCAAAGCGGAATACAGCTCCGTTGTCGCAGGCGTTCTCCGCGAAAGCTATAGTCATCTCGAACGGACATACTATCCCCGATGTCCTCGCGAGCAGTGCCCCCGCCACATCGTTCAGAGCCGGCTCTGCCTCCCGCACCTGCTCCGGCGTGAGCAGCTCCAGCCCCTCGACGCCGTTGGCGATACCGCGGTCATACAGCTCCCGCAGCCCGCCGAGCTGCGCCTCGTCAAAGCACAGCACCAGCGCTTCGTTGTTCCTGTACGCGAAATCCAGCGTCCTCGCGAGCTCCGGTATCATACCGCAGCCCTTCACATTCAGCGCCGCTTTCAGCGTTCCCGGCTTCGCGTCAAATCCCGCGTGGACTATCCCGCTGTTCGCCTTGCTCGTGCCTTCGCATACGTCCGTCTCCTTCTCGACAACACATACATCAAGGCAATATCGGGTCAGCTCGCGCGCCACCGCACAACCGATGACCCCCGCACCTATAACAGTCACATCAACCATAGAGAGCTCCTTTCAGAGACACAGAAACACAGACTGCGGCGCCCTATGCACTTGCCTTTTAGTGCCGCGCCCTGCGGCGTTTTGAGCAAGTGCTCAATGCCTCCTGCATTGACCCGCACCCGCTCGGGGGCTAACGCCGCCCCTAAGAACCCGGCGCAAGCGTTCCGCTTGACCAAAATACTGTAACACAGAAATTTTATAGTCTTGTGTCCTTTTATTCATTATCAATTATACCATTATTTTAGCAATTAGTCAATTACTTTTTGAGAACAGCTCAACTCCGAAAAAGGCAGTGATTTTGAACCGAACGTGGCTTTTATGCCGCGAAAGCCTGTTTACAGTGAGTTTGTGTGTGGTAGGCTGGTAGCCGGGCAGCATCTGCCCAACGGGCGGGTGCTGCCCGTGCTGCCGGACTACCGCACACATCGAGGCTCGCTGTCAACAGGTTCGTGGAATAAATGCCCGGGCGGTTCAAAAGTTTCCTACACACAAACACAAAAGTTTCCTACACACAAACACAAAAACCTTGACGTTTCAGACAAAAAGATGTATAATATATTGCAATATAATAACACCCGAAAGGAGAAACATCACAATGACAGAATTCACATTCACATCAAGCAACGGAAAAAGCACGATCTACGCGCGCAAATTTCTGCCCGAGGGAACGCCCCGCGGAATAGTCCAGATAGCCCACGGCATCGCCGAGCACATCGGCAGGTACGAGGAATTTATGAAGTTCCTCGCGGGGAAAGGCTTTGTCGCTGCCGCGAACGACCACATCGGTCACGGGCAGAGCGTGGCTTCCGACGAGGAGCTCGGGCTCTTCGACGAGAAGGACGGCTGGGACAAAGCGGTCGAGGATATGGATAAGCTGCACGATATTATGCGCGAGGAATTCCCCGATATACCGTACATTTTCTTCGGTCACAGTATGGGAAGCTATCTGCTGCGGACGTATCTCATTCGTCACCCCGAAAAGGCCGACCTTGCGATATTGAGCGGTACCGGCGGACAGCTCAGCCCGGTGGTCGCGGCAGGTCTCGGCGTGGCCGAAACTACCGTAAGAGTGTACGGAGCCCGCAAGATAAGCAAGCTCCTCCTCACGCTGTCCTTCGGCTCCTACAACAACGGCTATGACGAGCCGCGCACCGAATTCGACTGGCTCAGCTCCGTTCCCGAGGTGCCCGACGCTTATATCGCCGACCCGAAGTGCGGATTTCCCCCTACCGCGGGTCTTTTCCGCGACCTGTTCTACGGTATCATGTACGATTCCGACAAGGATAACCTTGTTAAAATGAACAAGGATATGCCCGTGCTTATGATATCGGGCTGGAAGGATCCCGTCGGAGAGAACGGCAAGGGCGTCAAGCGTGTGTTCAGAATGTTCTGCGAGGCGGGAATGAAGCACGTTCATCTGAAGCTCTACCCTAACTGCCGCCACGAGCTGCTCAACGAGACCAACAAGCATGAGGTGATGGACGACATCGCCGCGTGGATCGACAAGAGCCTCCTTGTTGTCGAAAAAACGAAGAAGAAAGCCGCCGAAAGCGGACTTATAGAGGAGATCGCCGAGCCTGCTCCGGAAGCGGCGGAGAACGGGTAAAAACAGCGATATATACGAAAAAAGACCGCGGCGCGGGAAATGCCCCGTTTGCCGCGGTATTATCATATTTTCTTCAAAATGAGCCGTGCTGTGCTTTCAGACGATGTCCTCGATATCTTCGAAGGCGGAAAGGTCGTCGTCATCGGTAAACAGCTCGTCGAACACGTTGGTGTTGCCGAAAACGTTCATACTTGCTTCCATTTCGGCCTTTGCGGCATCATCGTCGGCGATCTCGTCAAGCTCGGCTATCTCGTCGAAGCCCATAGAGCTGTCGAGCTCCTCCGACTCCTCAAAAATGTCAAGCGTATCGAGCGAATACGGATCCTTCATCTGAGCCATAACGCTGAGCATATCTATAGCGGCGCCCGCCGATACGGAGCTGCTCTCCTCATTATTCGGAACGCCGGCATTATCGCTCATTGCCCTGCGAATGACCTTACCGAAGTCAACGGGCTCTTTGGTCTTGTTTGAGGGGTTGTAATAAAGGGTACCCTGCTCATAAGACCTGTCGATCTTTGCAGCTGCATCGGAATATCCCATAGTAGTCTCCTCCTGATGTATGTCTTTTGTTACACATTTTTGTGCGATATACATACGGTTATATCGCGCTTATCTCTATTGTTGACATTATAACACATTGTTAAACATTAATCAAGCGTAATTTTTAATAAAAAAACTAACATATCGCCCCGATTTTGTACAATATTGACAAAAAATACAAGATTTTCTTGTACAACAAGCAGACGCGGAATGTTCTTTTCGGTTACATTTCGAAGCAAACGGGGCTCTGCCGCTGTTATCGCAGGCGCCGGAATATTTGACATTTAAGCAAAAAAATGCTATAATAGTATCACTGTTTACAATTTAAGCGATAATAACGTTTCCGTCCCCCGTCTCATGCGAGGGAACGGAAATAAAAATATTCTTAATTTGTGGATTGCAGTAGTAGTATCAATAATTCCCACGCTGAAAATGTGGGAAAATTTGTATCGAGAGGTATTGCGATGAAAAAAAGAAAAATTCTTTCGCTTCTGCTGTGCGCGGCAATGCTGATAACGCAGGCTGTCCCGGCCTATGCCGACGAGACCGCGGTACCGGCAGCCGATGAGGCGGCGGCACTCCCCTACGGGTTCAAGGGTATGCCCGCGGGATATTCCGACGACGCGGAGGACAATGCCGTCAAGGCGGACGCCGAAGCCGCAGTGTCAGCGCTCGCAGGGCTTGTCCCCGGGGTTGACTACGTTTCGGACGAGATAGTCTATCTCGCGGAGTCCGAGAGCGAAGCAAAAAAGATAGCGGAAGCTTACAACGCCGACCTGTTCAAATATCAGTACGGCGTGGCAACGGCGTATCTCAGAGGCGGCGCGACCGTTGCGCAGGCTGTAGAGGTGGGTGCCGTCAAGGCTTACAATATGCCGCTCGTCAGCCCGGATTACATCACCGCGCTCGAGGAGCCGGAGCTCGCCGAAGCTGAGGTCGCGGCGGAGCCGGTCGAAGCTCCCGAAGCTCCCGAACAGGACAGCGTATCATACACTACATGGGAGGAATGGACGGACATACTCGATGACCCCGCGCTGGATCCGAGCTATGTATATAACGTCAAAAGCGCCGTCGATCCCGACGGTAATGGGACTCCCACCAGATGCTATCAGTGGATGCACGAGAATATCGGAGTTTATGAGGCGTGGGCAGCCACAAGGGGCAGCAGAGATATAACCGTCGCGGTCATAGATACCGGTATCGACGATCAGCATGAGGATCTCATCGGGCATTCGGTTAACCTTACCGACGTGGTGGATCTGAGCTATCAGCAGTATAAGACCGATGAAAACGGTCATATCGTATATGACGAGAACGGACAGCCCATTATAGAGACGATCACTCCCGAAGCGCTCGACGCCAGCGGCCACGGCACACACGTTGCGGGCATCATCGCGGCAAGCGCGGGCAACGGCCTCGGCGGAACGGGTATAGCTCCCGGCGTCAGCCTTATCGGTCTGCCGGTATTTATAGACTCCGGCAAAGGCTACAGCAGCGCCATGAATTCGACGCTCATGGCCGCGCTCCTGTATGTCGCGGGATATGAGAAGGACGGCTCAAAGGGCGAGCCCAAAGCGAATATAATCAACATGAGCCTCGGCAGCCACTATTATACCCCGGGCTTCCAGCAGGTCATAGACGCGGTCTATGAAAGCGGTGTAACGATATGCGCCGCCATGGGGAACACTTATACAAACTCCATGCATTTTCCGGCAGCTTATGACCACGTTATCGGAGTATGCGCGACTGCCCGCGACGATCAGAGGTCCTTTTTCTCGACATACGGCAGCTGGGCGGATATAGCGGCTCCCGGAAGCACTATCTTCTCAACGTGGAACGGTCACGACACTGTCTCCGGAAAATTCATCACAGAGGATCATCACGACTGGTACACCATAATGAGCGGCACCTCCATGGCCTGCCCGGTAGTAGCGGGCGCCTGTGCGCTGTATATGAGCGCCGCGGGAGCGGTGAGCCCCGACACTATGGAAGCGGTGCTCAAAAAGAGCGCCACAAAGCTTTCCGACAAAACACTCAGCGTGGGACTCGTAAATGTCGCGGCTATGATGCCCGATTCCGCGGACAAAGCGGTCGCCGATACGCCGCTGCTGTACGCGAAAGACTATATCGCGGGCACCACGACCGAGATAAAGGATTCCGCCGTATTCGAGGGGAATCAGGAGCTTTATGTGAATGTTCCCGATAATGTTGCGGCAAAGCAGATCATACTGACATTTGACGGCAAGGATCCCACCTACAAGAACGGCAAGGCCGGCAAAAACTGCACAATCATCTCCGCCGACTCGACCCTCAGCCTCCTGACGAAAGCCGGCCTTCCCGACACCTTCACTCTCAAAGCGGCATACATAAGCTTAAAAGGCACGCTCGGCAAGATAAAGTCGGTAAATGTCACACTCAAACACAAGCAGAAGAGCGAGCAGGAGCTGTACATACAGTGGGATGCTCCGCAGTACGTCGCGGTGGGCAAGACCGCACAGTACAGCGCGCGGCTCCTCTATGAGGATCTTCCGTCCGACAGGAATATCGTGTGGAGCGTTTCCGGCGCACCCGCGGGCGTTTCCATAGACAAGAACGGGAAGCTCAAAGTCGGCAAGGGCGTGAGCAAGGGCACGACCTTCACCGTAAAAGCGACCGCTGCGGACTTCCCGGACACATACCGCGAGATCACGGTTACGGTCATTTCGCCGATAACGGAAGTCAGAGCGGCATTCAGAGAGGACAGCTTCAACGAGGCGGTGAACGCGCCAGCAAGAGATAAGAAGGGCATTATCAAAAGCGTTCGTATGTACACCGAGGATATGGAAAAAACGCCCGAGATCATCGAAGATATGCTGATACTGAATCCGGAAGCGATAGGATTTGAGCTTGATGCGGAACCGGAATTCATGGTAACTTCAAGCAACGAATCGGTGGTGACGCCGGCCGGGAACACTCTGCTGGCACTCAGTCCGGGAAAAGCAAAGATAACGGTAGCGGCTATGGACGGCTCCGGCAAAAAGGCGACCTTTGACGTAAATGTCGTCGTACCCGCGTCCGACCTCTCGCTCGTCTCCGCCGGACAGCAGAGCATCATAGGCTTCGGCAAGTCCGCAAAGCTGCAGGCGGTGCTCGGTTCGGCTTACGGAACGCCCACAGTTACCGACGTGAACTGGGACTACTCCGCATTCGCAATTTTCAGCAGCGTCAATGGAGAAAAGGCTTACGAGGATCTTACCGAGCTCTTTAAGGATAAGAAGCTTGTCACCATTGACAAGAAGGGCAAGGTCACAGTAAACAAGAAGGCCGAAAGCGCTCTGAACGGGCTTAAAGAAAAGACCGTCAACGGCGTGACATACTACCCCGGCAAGGACTTGAGACTCACCGTTTTTGCCGCCACGGCCGACGGCACGGGTCACACCGCGAATTTCACATACGCGCTTGCGGCGCCGACCTCGGCATTATATATCGTCTGGCCGGACAGCACGGCATATTCCATTTCCGCCGGCAATGTCTTCTACGCGATAGTTCCGATCGGCAAGGACGGCAATGTAACGGAAGCTTCACAGCTCACATTCCGTATCGTCGCGGAGGGTCTGTATAACTACGGCAGTTCAGCCTCATATTCTGTCAGCAGCAGTGACCCGTCCAGCGGTTCGCCGATAATTTCCGGATTTGACTCAAATTACGGCGCTGTGATGGTCACGGTCATCATCAACAAGCAGGGTTACTCCAAAATCACTGTAGCAGCCAACGACGGCTCCGGTAAAAAGATCGATATCCATATCGTATCTTACGGCGTGGTCGTTGAACAGTAATAATAAAAAGCCTTCCGTGCTTCGGGAGGCTTTTTATATTTATAATTGATAAATGAGAAAGTCCTGCCGCTCGCAGGAACCCCTGCCCGCCGCTTAAACAGCGCTGTAAACGCGGACGAAAGCTGACAGTCTGCACAAAGTCCCGACGCGGATCCGGAGTGGCCGCGCCACCGCCGGGGTCATTGGGCTGTCGTTTGTAGGCGCGCATCGTGCGCGCTTTGACGACAGCCTGCACTGCATCCTGCAGTGGGCCGGCGTGAGGCCCTTGCGAGGGTTCGGGGGCAGAGCCCCCGTCTGTATCTCTCGAGCGTCAGCGACCTCTCTGCTCTCTGCTCATTTCAGGAACTTTCTGAGGGTAGCGACGAGGTTATCTATCTCGAAGGGCTTGGCGATATGGGTATCCATACCGCTTTCTACAGACATTTCCTTGTCGGCGTCGGAAGCGTTTGCGCTGAGCGCTATGATAGGCAGGTCGGAGGTATCGGCACGTCCGAGCGCGCGAATGGCGCGGGCAGCCTCGTAGCCGTTCATGACCGGCATCTGTATATCCATGAGCACGAGGTCGTAATATCTCTCCTCGTGCGCCTTTACCATATCCACCGCGTCGCAGCCGTCGGCAGCGGATTCCACCTCAAAGCCGAACTTTTTCAGCACAGTCTCGATGAGCATACGGTTTATCTCGATATCCTCGGCAACGAGCACGCGCTTACCGTCGAATGACGGCCGTTCGGCGGGCGCTGCGGGAGCCTCTTTGCGCTCACGGTGCTCCGCTATCCTCAGCGGGAGACTTACGGTGAATACCGAGCCCTCGCCCTTGACGCTCTCCGCGGTTATAGACCCGCCAAGGATATCTATAAGATTCCTGGCTATCGAAAGCCCGAGGCCTGCGCCGGGATAGCCCGACTTTGTGGAGGTCTCCTCGCGCTCGAATGCCTCAAACAGCTTTGGCATAAACTCGGGAGATATGCCGATACCGTTGTCCTCGATACGGAATTCATACCGCGCGTAGCCGGACTCGGACACATCGCTCTCACACACGGAAAACTTTACCGTACCGCCATCGGGTGTGAATTTCACCGCATTCGTCATAATATTCGACAGCACACGCAGCAGCCTCGCACGGTCGGCATAAACGGTCTCGTCCGGCATCTTTATGTCCGTTTCGAGGTTCAGACCCTTTTCGCGCACCGTTATCTCCGTAACGCCGAAAACCTCCTTTATGACCTCGTTCAGACTGCATTTCTCCACCTTAGAGAGAACGTTCCCGCTCTGCAGGCTGCTCATTTCGAGGATATCGTCTATCAGCGCCATCATGTGATGATTGGAAACATCCACCTTTTCGAGATATCTCGCGACCGCCTCCGGGTCATTGACATGGTTCCTCGCGAGCGCCGTGAAGCCCATTACCGCGTTCATCGGCGTGCGTATGTCGTGTGAGATGTTGAACAGGAAGTCGGTCTTCAGCTTGTTGAGGTGCTGCTGACGCTCGAGCTCCTCCGCCATACGCTTCTCCGTGGCATCGTTTATGAACACATAGTACAGGTCGCCGTATTCCTCGGTGTGCACAAAATGCCCGTAATCATCGACATAGCGCACCGTGCCGTCCTTGCGGATTATGCGGTACTCCACATAGTCGAGGTTGCTTCTGCTCGAGGCGATCTGGTCGTTTATCGAGTCTTCTATCTCCTGCAGGTCGTCCGGGTGAACTATGCCCTTGAAGGAATTGCCGGTAAGCTCGCGGAACTCCTCCTCGGTGTCGCAGCCGAATATGTCGAGCATCGCGCTGTTCATATATATCAGCGATTCGTCGCCGTCCGCGTGGTAGATGAAAAATCCGCCCGGCATCTGATCGGCGAGCTGCGATATTATCGGGAAGGTCTTCTCCGACAGCTCGATCTCCAGCTTCGGCGCATTATTGTTGTCACTCATCGTCGTATTCCTCCGGCATTTGCGTCAAGCCCACGGGTTCGTGCTCTCCGGCGGGCGCACGTCAACGAGCACGAACTGCTCCCAGAGATACCACTTGCCGTCCTTGGCGTTACGCAGAACTATGGGGCGCGGGTTGTCCGAGCCGCCGGACGGGATATACACCTTCGCGTAGCCCGCGTTCTGGTATGTATAGGGGTTCTCGCACACCGTTATCGTATAGGGCTGCGAGGGCTTGTAATCGTTGGCGGGGACAGCCCCGTGGAAATACGAGCGCGGAACGTAGTCCTTGTCGTAGAACCTTTCCTTGATGAACTGGAATTCCGCCGCGTTGATGATCCTCGGTCCGCTCAGAAAGGTGTACATCTTCTTTGAAAGCTCGGGGTCCTGCGGGTAAAAGCACAGCGCGAGCACGGTCATTGCCGCTGTCTCAAACGGCGTGGAAAGCGCGGCCTGCGGCATTGCGACAAACTGCTCGTAGGTGTCCGGCAGCGACGCGAACACTATATCCACCGAGCGGTTGCCGGTCGGCTGAGCCGCCTTTGCTATATTCTGTCCTATGTTGTCAAAAAGTCCCATTGTAAACGCTCCCTTTCATTCTTTATGTTCCAAGCCCGCGCCCGCTGCAAGAGCGGCGGGAACAGCGGTTTTTCCGTCCTTTATATGCAGATCGAGCTGCGGATAGGGTATCTCGATACCGTCCTCGATAAAGCCCGCTCTCACGAGCTCTATCACGTCGTAGTAAACATCCCAGTAGTGCTCGGTCTTGCACCATACACGCACCTCTATCTCGATGCTGCTGTCCTTGTGCGCGCACATACGCACGAACGGCGTGTGATCCCCGTCGGTCAGTATCTTGTCACACTTCTTTATGACGCGCTTTATCGACTCAACGGCTACTCTGTAATCCGAATCATACGATATCGAGAAGAAGTGATCCACGCGGCGCTCCGCAGGCTCGGTGACATTCACGACGACATGGCTCGTAGCAACGCTGTTCGGTATGTAAATATACCGGTTGTTTAAGGTGCGCAGCTTTGTGTAGAGTATATTGATCGTATCGACGACACCCTCGCTGCCGTTGAGATTTACATAATCTCCGATCTTGAACGGCTTTGCGAACAATATCAGGAACCCGCCGGCGATGTTCGAGAGGCTGTCCTTCAATGCAAGCGCGATAGAGACGCCCGCCGTGCTAATGACTGCGATAATGGAGTTGGTCGGAACGCCGAGCAGCGTCAGGACTGCCGTGATAAGCACGACATACAGCAGTATCTTGACCACGGATTTGAGGAAATGGATTATAGTCAGGTCGAGCCTGCTCTTGTCGAGCGCTTTGCCCATTATACGCAGCACGATCTTCGACACGATGATACCGACCACCAGCAGCACGGCAGACAGACCGATAAGCGGGAGCCGGGCGACAAAGCCGCTCCAGATATCGTTTATCAGCTTGGATATGCCAGTCATATTTTCGGTAAACGTTTCGCTTATCTGTTCGCCGATATTGCCGGCCTCGGTGGTAACGGCGGTGGTGACCGCGGTCGTCTCCTCGGACGGATTCATCATAGCACTGATAACAGCGGCGTCTTCGGCATTAAGAAGTCTTAACAGCATTTTATTACTCCCTTGCAATGTTCTTACCTTATATTATAGTAAAAATTACTCACAAAGTCAATAGACTGCCGCAAATATTCACAAAACCGCGCATTTCCGACGGCGCGGGAAATGCGCTCCCCTCACGGGAGGCGAGGACTTTGCGCAATAGTTTTGCAGCGTTCTGCGACAAACGGGGTGTGGGGCGCAGCCCCACAAAAGCCCCCGCCGGAGGCGGGTGAAATAAGCAAGCCCCTCGCCTTCGGCAAGGGGCTTGTGCAATAATTCAGCAGTATCTGCCAAATCACATAACATTGGGTGCAGCATGTCACCGGGTCGTCGTTTAGCAGCGCGCAGCCCTCGTCCCGTCCGGAAGGACAGCGCGTAAGCGCCGCTGCACAAGGCTCTCGTCTTACACCACGCCCTGAGCCTTCATAGCTTCCGCTACCTTAAGGAAGCCTGCGATGTTGGCGCCCGCTACGAGGTCGTCGCCGAGGCCGTACTCGTTGGCAGCCTTAACGGAAGCGGCGAAGATGTTCTTCATAATGCCCTTGAGCTTTTCATCGACTTCCTCCGCTGTCCAGTTGTAGCGCATGGAGTTCTGGGACATTTCGAGGCCGGAAACGGCAACGCCGCCGGCGTTAACAGCCTTGGAAGGAGCGACGATGACCTTGTTCTCCTTGAGGTAAGCGATAGCCTCGTTGGTTGTAGGCATATTCGATACTTCCACATAATACTTCACGCCGTTAGCAACGATCTTCTTAGCCTCGTCGATGTTGACTTCGTTCTGAGTTGCGCAGGGCATGATGATGTCGGCCTTAACGCCCCAGGGCTTTTCGCCTGCGTGGAACTCTGCGCCGAACTTGTCTGCGTAATCCTGTGCTCTGTTGCGGCAGGAAGCGCGCATTTCAAGCATATAAGCGATCTTTTCGGGAGTGCTGATGCCGTCCTTGTCATATACATAGCCGTCGGGGCCGGAGAGGGTAACTACCTTGCCGCCGAGCTCCGTTACCTTGAGTGCGACACCCCATGCAACGTTACCGAAACCGGAGATAGCAACTGTCTTGCCCTTGATATCGTCGCCGAAGTGCTTGAGCATCTCAACGGTGTAGTAAGTTGCGCCGTAGCCCGTAGCCTCGGGTCTGATGAGGGATCCGCCGTACTCGAAGCCCTTACCGGTGAGAACGCCGGAGAACTCGTTCTTAAGTCTCTTGTACTGGCCGAAGAGATAGCCTATCTCACGTCCGCCTACACCGATGTCACCCGCGGGAACATCGAGGTTGGGACCGATGTGTCTGTAAAGCTCGCTCATAAAGCTCTGGCAGAAGCGCATTACCTCGGCGTCGGACTTGCCCTGCGGGTCGAAGTCGGAACCGCCCTTGCCGCCGCCCATAGGAAGCGAGGTAAGGCTGTTCTTGAAGATCTGCTCGAAGCCTAAGAACTTGATGATACCGATATATACGTTGGGAGCGAATCTGAGACCGCCCTTGTACGGACCGATAGCGGAGTTGAACTGTACTCTGTAGCCGCGGTTGACCTGTACCTTGCCCTTGTCATCCACCCACGGAACGCGGAACATTATCTGTCTTTCGGGCTCAACTATTCTCTCGAGAACGCCCGCGTCAACGAGATCCTGTCTCTTGTCGATAACGGGCTCGATGCTCTCGAACACCTCTGTTACGGTCTGAATGAACTCGGGCTCATTCGCGTTTCTTTTCTTCACTCTCTCGAGAAGCTCAACGAGATACTGATTTTTAAGTGCCATTTGATGTTTCCTCCTGTAAAAAATATATTTTGGCTGAAATTCGGGCATTATCCGCCCAAAAAATTACAATATATACTATAGCACATTTGCAGGAATTTTGCAATAGCTTTTCATAAAAAAATCAAAAAACTTTAAAATTTTCACCAATTGCCCTAAAAACACGTTCTGTGCGGCAAGTTTTTGAATATAATTATGCAGGTCTCGTGGGCATAAAAACTCCGTGCGTCCCGGAAGGACACACGGAGAGCCGTGGACATTTACGGCATTGTCAGCGCACCATCACCGCGCGGGAATACGGTCCGTAGTATTTCTTGCCATCGACCGTCTTGCTCGTGCGCACTCTGAACGTGTACTTCGAGCCTGCGGGGAATTTCGTCACGAACTTGGTAGTCCCCGCCTTGACCGAGCCGAGAAGCGTGTAGGTAAGCCCCTTGTCCTCGGACATATAGATGTAATACTTATCGACATTCTCCACATCTTCCCAGTTGACGGTAAGCTTGTCGCGGTTCAGCGTGAACTTCGTGATAGTTGTCCCCTTGGGAACTATCTTGAATTTCAGCTTCTTTGTGCCGGAGTAGCTGCCTTTGCCGGTGATCACCGCGGTGGCGATGCCGACCTTGACATTGTTCAGATAGGACATTCTGTAGTCGGTGCCGTTGCGCAGGATATACGACCCGTCCTTGACAGTGACCTCGGGGGCTACTTCCTTTCCGGTATATACTCTCGAGGTGAGCCCCGAGAAACTTAAGGTCGTTATATCGGTTATCCCCTTGTCGTCGGAGGAAAACGGTATGTACAAGACCTTTTTGCCGTTGTAGTAGGTCTTTATCTGCGAAGCGGTGTTGAGCGCGCGGATGCTTACCGCGGCAGCCTTCGAGTTGTTGAGCGTTTCGAGCATCAGATCGGAGGTCTCGACCTCTATCATAAACTTATATACGCTGCCCGCGTGGGTGAACGACGCGCTTCTGATAACATTGGTGACGTAAGTCTTACCGAGGAGCATAGCCTGATTGCTGTTCTCATAGCCGAGGCCTATGCCGTTGTCGAATACGAGCGCCATAGACAGCTCGTAGCCGTCGGAATTGGCAGTTTCCTCTATCTGCGCCGCCTCGAGCGCGTCAAGCCCGGATATGTAGATCACAAGGTGGTCGGAGTCGGTCTTGTAGTAGCCGTAAACCGAGCTGTCAAGCTTTGTGTCCGAGGTTATCTTGTACTTTTTGAGTTCACTTATCAGCTCGTAAAGCGAGGTCGCACCGGCGGTCACTCCGCAGGCGAACGCGGATATCACGGCGATAACGGCCGCACAGAACAAAGCTGTGAGTTTTCTTAACGATTTCATTTCGATCCTTTCTGCGGCGCGGGAACGCTATCCCTGCCGCCGTATCGGTCACACGCCTCTGAAGCGCTGTGTCGCGTCGGAGAATTTGCTGTAATATACCTTGCCGCCCTTTGTCTTGCTCGTGCAGAGCTTTATCGTGTAGTCGGCGTTCAGCGGGAATTTCAGCGAGAATTTCGTTGTATCGGCATCGACTGTCTCGTACAGCTTGTAGGTCTTGCCGTTGTCCTCGGAAACGTAGATGTGGTAGTTGTCGATACCCTCGATAGGCGCCCATGTGATATCGATGTAGGTGCCGTTGATGAACGCGCTCCTTATCCTTGTCGTTTCGGGAACGATGTTGAAGGTCTTCTTCACGGTGCCCTTATAATCGCCCTTGCCCTTGATGACAACGGTGGCGGTGCCTATGCTGACGTTGTTGTAATATGTGAGAGAATAGTCGGTGTTCTTCTTGAGTCTTACTCCGCCGCCCTTGATGACAACGTCGGGCTCCTGATACTCGGCATTGTAGGTCTTGGATCTGATCGCGGAGATCTCAAGGGTGTTGATGTCGATGCGCTCTATCTTTTTGGCGCTCGTCTTATCCGTAAACGGGATATAGAACACCTTTTTCTTGTCGTAGTATGTACGCTTCCCCTCGGAAGTCGTCGGAGCGGCCGCAATGGTAAGTGTGGCGCCCTTCGCCTCGAGGATCGCGTTTTCCACGTCCTTGTTGAAGCTGATGTCATTTGTGAGGTAGAAGCAGAGCGCGAGCCTATAGACCGAAGCGGCCTTCTTGAAGTATTTGAGCTCGAGGTTCACGGGATAGTTCTCGATCGCCATATTGTCGCGCTTCATATTGATGATGCGCTTGTCGCCCTCGTAGATGAAGCCGGCGCCCGTGTCGAATTTCAGGAGCACGGACAGCTCATAGCCGTCCTTGAGAAGCTCGGCTATCTTATCGCCGCCCTCGGTGGAAAGTCCCGATACACAAAGGTTGTAGCGGCTGGAATATTTCTCGTAATAGCCGAACACGGCGCTGTCATACGTTGTCTTTGCGGTTATCGAGTACTTTTTGAGCTCCTTTGTCAGATCGTATTCGGAGGTAGCTCCTGCCGTTACCGCGCAGCACACCAGCGATGTTACCGTAAGCACCGCCGCGAGCATGAGCGATATGATTCTCTTGAATGTTTTCATTTTTCTTCCTTTCCGCAGCCCCCGGCTGCCGTCCTGTCGGTTTTTCTTACAGTCCGCTCAAACGGACATATTTATTATAACATATATTCCCGCAAATTTCAATCCCGCCGGAAAATTTTTTACGAACACGTTGTTTAAAGGGCTCCTCTAAAAACCTATTGTCGTTCAGGCGTGCCGACATAAAGTCGGCAGATTGTACAAATTTTTCGCAGGCATACTGTCGTATGTCAAGGAAAATTTGTGCAATATGACGGCTTTAGGGCGGCGCGAATGGGCGGCAAGAGGTTTTTAGAGGTGCCCTAAAAATAATCAATGGGTTTTGTTGATTTTTTTACAGATATGTGTTATAATGGTATGATATTTTTATAAGGAACAGCAATACCGGGTGCGAAATTGCGCATATCATCCCGATGTATGCTGACTCGAGAGAGGCAGTGCGGCCCCGTTTATTCAAAAAAGCTCCGAAAGCGGCAGAAAGCTTTCAATTCCCGCCGCGGAGCCATTAAAGTTTTTGAAAAGAAGGGGGTCTGGGGGAGGAAAAGTTTTCTATTCCCCAGGCGCGTCGTCGCTTCTCCCGAGCGTGAGCGACTTTCCTAGGAGAACTGGTATGATAAAAGGCTTTGAAAAGAGACCGGAAGAATTTGCGGCGGCAGTTAAAGCCGCGGCGGAGAGCGGTTACATCACCGGGCTTGCGGCGAAGGCGAGAGCCGAACAGAACGAGACCGCGGCATTTGCGGCGGTGTATCTTGCCGTAAAGGACGGGATAGGCTTGACGCCGTTCGACTCGCAGATAATCGCGGGCGGGTATCTTGACGACGAGAACGTTGTCGAGCTCGCAACGGGCGAGGGCAAGACGATAGCGGCGGTGTTCGCTGCATTCCTGTCGGTCTGCCGCGGCGAGCGGGTGCACATACTCACCTTCAACGACTACCTCGCCAAGCGCGACAGAGAGTGGATGAAGCCGATCTACGACCTGCTTGGAGTATCCACCGCGTACATTACCGAAAAATCGACGCACGACGAGCGCAAGGCCGCTTACGGCGCGGACGTGCTGTACATCACGGTCAAGGAATGCGGGTTTGATTTTCTGCGGGATTTCCTCGTTTTTTCGCCGGACGAGGCGGTGGGCTGCAAATGCGTGAGAGCGATAGTTGACGAGGCGGATTCCCTGCTCATCGACGAGGCGCGGATCCCGCTCGTTGCCGCGGGCATTATGGACGCGCCGAAGGACGCACAGCTCCCGGAGATATTCGAGTTCGCAAAGTCGCTCAACGACGAGGATCACGCCGCCGATGAAGGCACCGCGGCCGCGTATCTTACCGCGTCGGGCGAGGAAAAGGCGGAGGAGCGGTTCGGGGTCGAAAACATCTACGACGAGGAAAACAACGAGCTTCTCGCAAAGATAAACGACTCCCTCAAAGCGCTGTATGTGCTGACCGAAGATAAGGATTACATCGTGAAGGACGGCACGGTGCGCATAATAGACGCGTTTACCGGCCGTATCGCCGAGAACAGGTGCTTTCCCGGGCTGCTGCAGTCGGCGGTGGAGCTCAAACACGGGCTTGAAGTCACCGAGCGCGGCGTGATAATGGGGAGCATACCGATACAGTTCTTCCTGCGGCAGTACGGGCGCGTCTCGGGAATGACGGGAACGGCGCTGAGCGCAAAGGACGAGTTCAGCGAGCTTTACGGGCTCATCGTCAAGCACGTTGACCCGAACACCCCGTCGATACGCGAGGATAAGCCGATGGCAGTGTATTACGACGAGGAGAGCAAGCTTGCCGCGGTGGCGGAAGAAATACGCGCGGCTCACGAAAAGGGGCAGCCCGTGCTTGTGGGGACTGCCGACATCTCGCAGAGCGAACGGCTTTCCGCGCTGCTCGACACGGCCGGGATAGCGCATAACGTGCTGAACGCGAAGAATGACGAGTCGGAGGCCGAGATAATACGGAACGCGGGAATGCCCGGCGCGGTAACGGTATCTACGAATATGGCGGGGCGCGGCGTTGACATCAAGCTTGGCGGTGCCGATGAAAAGGAGCGTGACAAAGCGGTCGAAGCGGGCGGCCTGTACGCGATAGGGACGTTCCTCGCGGAGAGCGAGCGCATAAACGACCAGCTTCGCGGGCGTGCAGCAAGGCAGGGCGACCCCGGTCAAAGCAGGCTGTTCGTATCGCTTGACGAGAAGATAATGACGATACACAAGCTGAAAAAGCTGATACCGTCGCATAAATACCCCGAGCCGACGACCGACGAAATAACCGAAAAAACGGTGCTCCGCGAGGTCGCGCGCATACAGCGCATCTCGCAGGGCAAGGCGCTTGACGAGCGGGTGCGGCTGCTTAAATTCACGATGATAGGCGAGAAGCACCGCGAGCTGACATTCTCAACAAGAAGGCAGTATCTCACGGGCGAGAAGAAGCCGACGATATGGCAGGACAATTTCGCGATAAGGTATGATGACGCGCTGATGCTGTACGGCGAGGAGCGGCTCGCAGACCTGCAGCGCGATTACATCACCGCGCTGATAAATGTGCAGTGGAGCCGCTATCTGGAGTTTTCCGCGGCGCTGCGTGAGGGCATACACCTGTCGGTTATAGGGGGGAAAAACCCCACCGAGGAGTATAATATCGAGTGCGAGGAATATTTCGGCGAAATGGGTGAAGCTCTCATCGAGGATATGGGAAAAGCGCTCGATAAGATAATAGCGGGCTCTCCCGATGTTCCCGAGCCGCCGAAGCCCAAGCGCATCTACACATATCTGCTCGAGGATCCCGGCGACGAGCTCGAGCGCCGCAGCCTTGCGGAAGCTTTAATGGGCGAGATCGATTACGATGAGTACGGCGAGTATTACGATGAATACCGCCCCTCCGACAGCCCGAAGAAAGACAAGACAGAAAAGACAGAAAAGAAAGGCTTTTTCGCCAAGATGTTCGGCAAGCGAGATTAGCCGCTGACGCTCGAGAGACGTGGCTCGCCTGAGGGCGAGCCACATGGGGAAAAGGAACCCTTTCTTGGAAGAAAGGGTTCCTCTCCCCCAGACCCCCACTCTTCCCAAAAAACCGAATCGCTTCGCAGTTTTATTTATAGCAGCTGCTCCTATTATGAGATACATCAGACACAAAAACAGCACCGTGCAGATTTGTACGATGCTGTTCTTTTTTGCAGTTCCCTGTGTGAAATTAGAGCAAACCTTACAACAGGAGCTGTTACTATAAGTCTAATGGCAAAGCGATTAAAGTTTTTTGGAAAGAGAGGGGCTGGGGGCGGCTTCCGCCTTTGGGGGAGAGGATAACCTTTTGTTCACAAAAGGTTTCCTCTCCCCCAAGCGCGTCAGCGCTTTTCTCGAGCGTTAGCGACTATCTGATCCTCTATCTCTTGCAGTATCTCCCGGCGGAGCTCGTTGACGGCAGATGCCGGGAGCATGAGGTCTTCTGCTGCTTCTATGACTGCGGTGCCGAGGGTGAAGACGGTGCCGCCTGTCTTGGCGAGGCGGTCGCGGAGCTCATCTGCCGTTGTGGGGCGGGTGAGGGCTTTTTGGGGGACGATGCTTGAAATGTGGGTAAACGTGATATCGCCGCACTTTACCTGCGCGGTGACCGGGGTGTCGGGTCTGACGGTGAGCTTTACGTCGAACGTGCGGCGTTTGTACGGCTTTGCGTACAGGCGGCGGAGCTTCGCGAGCGTATCGGGTGATACCGCGTCATCGGAAGTGCGTATGCCCTGCATATCGCGGAGAGTTCCCGTAAAATACGCGTCCGTGAAGCCGCTCCGGGAGAACACCTCGCGCAGAGTTTCGGTATCGGGCTTCCGTCCCGCAAGAACGTCACGGCAGGCCGTTACCGCGGCGGCAACGTACTCCGGGCGCTTCATCCTGCCCTCTATCTTCGCGGAGGTCACACCCAGCCTGTCAAGCTCCGGGAGCGCTTCCGCCACCGACAGGTCTTTGAGCGACAGGACGTTATGCCTGTTCCCGCAGGTCACATCGAGGCGGCAGGGCTGCGCACACAGGCCACGGTTGCCGCTCCTGCCGCCGTACATCGCGCTCATCAGACATTGCCCGCTGACGCACACGCACAGCGCCCCGTGTACGAAGACCTCGGTCTCGATATCGACGCCGCGCACGACCTTTGCTATCTCGTCAAGCGACATCTCGCGAGCCAGCACCACCCGTGAGAAGCCCTGCTTGCGGGCAAATTCCGCGCCCGACGCCGATGTTACCGTCATCTGCGTCGAGGCGTGCAGCCGCAGTGACGGCGCAGCCCGGTGTATCACTCTTGCCGCGCCGAAGTCCTGCACGATAACGCCGTCAGCGCCCGCTTCCTCTATCATCGCGGCAGTGGCGGCAAGCTTTTCCAGCTCGTCGTCAAAAATCAGCGTGTTCAGCGTGACGTAGAGCTTTACGCCGGCGATACGGCATTTTCGCGCGGCATTTTCAAGCTGTTCGCGGGTGAAGTTCGCGGCGTTCTTCCTCGCGGAAAAGTCCGTGACTCCCAGATAAACGGCGTCAGCCCCGGTATCAAGAGCGGCGGCAAGTTGTTCCTCGCCGCCGCATGGTGCCAGTATTTCTATCATGTTGTCTGTGACTTCGCCTCGGATTCGGCATCGAACGTGGTCTGGACGTACTTGCCGCTCAGGCGCTCCTCGCTTCGCATATTGAGTATCGTTTTGAGGCGCTCGACCTGCTGCTGGAGCTCGAGTATCTCCTCCTCCTTGCGGGCGATGCTGAGCCCGTAGGAATTCTCGTAGTTTTTGAGTATCTTGCGCAGCTTGTCGTTCTCGTCTTCCTTTTCATCGACCTTGTGGCGTATGTTCTGTTCGGTCTCGGCAAGTAGGCTGCGCAGCTTGTCGATCTCGCCGCTGCGGCTCTCGAGCTGCTTTATGGTCTTCTGGTATTCGGCTATCTTCTTAGCGGACTCGTTCTCGTCGGAGGCGGCTTCGTGCGCCTTTTTGAGCTTCTCGATCTCCTCGTTGGCGATAGCGAGGTCGATCTCGAGGTCTTCCTTCTCGGAGCGCAGCTTTTTGAGCTCCTCCTCGCTTACGGAAACGGCGCCGTCAGCACCGACGGAGATCGTATTTATCTCCATTTTGGTGATCTTGCCGTTGAGCTCGGCTATCTGCTTGTTGGCGCTCTCGAGCCTTCCGCGGGAATCCTCTATTTCCTTGCGCAGAGCCTCATTTGCGGCGACCTCGGTGAATTTCTCGGTGTTGAGCTGGGCGATTATCTTGTTTGCGGAGGCAAGCGCCGTCTTTGCGTCCTCGAGAGCGTTCTCGCTCTCGGAATACGCGGCCTCGAGCTCCGTGTTTTTCGCGGTGAGCTTTTCAAGCTTTGCGGTAAGCTCCTTCTCGCGGGATCTGAGCGCCTCGTTCTCGTCCTTTGCCGCGATCTCCGCTCCGCTGTGGTCGGAAAGCTGCGCCGTGAGCGTATCTATGCGCTCTTCAAGCACCTCCGCCTTGCCGGTGAGCTCCTCGATAAGCGCCTGATCCTCCTCGCTGCGCTTTTCGCTGAGGGAATCCCCCATGAGCAGCAGCGCGGAATACGCTGTAGCCTCGGCCTCCGAGATATTGCCCTTTTTCGCGGTGACATATAATATCTGCTCCTCGAATTTCTTCGCGAAATCGAGGACTTCCTGCTGATGATCGGTCTTAAGATAGTATCCTCTTCCGTTTACCTGTACTCTGAGCTTGTCCATATCCGTGACGATACCTTTCAAAATTATTTGACGCCGTGGGTCATATACATTTATTATACTACAAATTTACCGAAAAGAAAAGGGGTTTTTTGAAAATTTTTATAAATTTTTTCATTTTTCGCTTCGGTAACGGCATTTCTCCCCCGCGGGAGGCAGGGGAGAAGCGCAGATCGCACAGGCGGGAAATGCCGTCACACCTTCATATATTTAGCGAGGAACCTGACGGACAGGTCGATCCACTGCTTGCAGTTGTCGAGGTAGAAATATTCGTTCCAGCCGGTTATCTTGTCGCAGGTGGCGAGGCCGTGAGGTCCCTCGTCGAACATATGCAGCTCCACCGGCACCTTGTTGGAAACGCAGGCTTTAGCCATAACGAGGCTGTTCTGTGCGGGAACGCTGTCGTCGTTCGCGGTGCACCAGAGGAATATCGGCGGGGTTTTGGGAGATACGCGGTTCTCGAGCGAAAGGCGCGAAAGCTCCCCGTGAGTGGCGTTCTCGCCGAGCAGTACGTTGAACGAGCCCTTGTGGGGGTTGGTGATGCCGCTGATAACGGGGTAGCTCAGCACCGCGGCATCCGGGCGTATGTCCTCGCCGCTGCAGCCGAGCGTGTTCAGCAGAGCCTCGTCGTTCCACATGGTAGCGAGGCACCCCGCAAGATGACCGCCCGAGCTTGCACCCCACACGGCGATCTTGTTCTTGTCTATGCCGAACTCGTCCGCGCGCATACGGATCTTGTACATCGCGTAGGCGGCGTTCTCGAGCGCTTTCGGGTAGCGCGCGTTGGTGGTGTAATACAGCACGAAAGCGTTGTAGCCCTCGGCAAGATAGCGCATGGCGATAGGCTCGGCCTCGCGCTCGGACAGGAACTCATAGCCTCCGCCCGGAAGTATCAGTATCGCGGGGCGCCTTCTGCACCACTCGATGCTCTCGACCTGCCCGAGAAGGTAAGCTTTCATCAGCGCTGTGCGTTCTGTGTTAAGATAATACGTTTTTATGTTCATTTGGACAGCCTCCTTATTTTTGCAGCTTTGCCTGCGTTTTTTCCGTGAATTTTGCGGCATCTACGATGAAACGCTCGTGAGTGCCGCTTCCTATCTCACCCGCGTCGTCATACGCCGTTACCCGGAACACGAGCCTGCGGCGGTCTATCCCGGTAAGCTCGCTCTCGCAGGTTATCGTGCTCCCGACAGGGGAAGCCGAGGTGTGCGCGATATCGAGCTTTGTTCCCACCGTTGTCATTCCGTCCTCCAGCTCCGCGGCGACCGACTTCATAGCGGTATTCTCCATAAGCGCGATCATTGCGGGTGTGGCATATACGTCAAGCGCTCCGCTACCGAGCGCGGCCGCGGTCTTTTCGGCGGTCACTTTCTCGCTGCAGCGGCCTTTTATTCCGGTTTCAAGCATTTTTGTACTTCCTTTCAAAAAATGTCTTTTACTATTATACTACACTTTAACGGATTTTTCAATAACTTTTGCAATAATTTTGGTGATGTTTCCGTCCGCGGGTCGAAAAACGCGGGGAGCTTTTGTTCCGACGGAAGCATAGTGTGCTTCTCCGGACAGCGAGGCAGAAAACCCGCCCCGAGCTGTACGCCCGAGACGGGTTTCGGTGTCGCCGTTGCGACTGTGATTGCGTTACAAAAAGTATATTTTCGGCAATGTGCAATGAACCCGCATGATTAAGCGATCTTTGTCAGATTGTTATAAACATTCGAGCACATCTTTGATATCCCCGTCAATACATATCGCCCGTTCTTCTATCTCTCTTGGCGCATACGCCTGACCAAAGTTTATGCAGGCATACACCGCGTTCTCGTTTTTCGCTGTCATTTTCCAGAACGGGAATTTTATTATGCCGGGAGTATTCATTCCCACGCCGAGTTCGAGAAACAGGATATGCTGCCCCTCATGCTCACCGAGGAAGTATTCATAATTCAGCTCCGCCTTGTGCCACCCCTTGTCCTCGACAAATGTGTCATCGGAGCGCAGGTTCATCGACATAGGCTTGCCGCATTTCGGACAGCGCGGTATCAGCTCCGACGGTATCTTCATATTCTCCTGAAACTCGATCATATCCTTGACGGTCTCCTCGTTATCGTAGGTCGAGTCGTGGCAGGGCTCGCTGCACTGAAACAGTCCGTAGTCCCCCTGTGTGTAGTAAAGGCGTGACTTGTCGAAGCCCGCTTTCTGAAACTGATGATCGACATTCGTGGTGATAACGAAGTAGTCTTTGTCCTTCATAAGGTCGTACAGTGCCTTGTTAGTGCCGTTGTCAACATTCATATAACGGTTGCACCAGATGAAGCGCGACCAGTACGCCCACTGTTCCTCCGGTGTCGGGAACGGATAGAAACCTCCCGAATACATATCGTGGAAGCCGAATTTGTCCTCGAAATCGGAGAAGTATCTGCGGAACCGTTCGCCGGAATAGGTAAATCCGGCAGCCGTGGAAAGTCCTGCTCCCGCACCTATAACTATCGCGTCGGCAGTCTGTAGCTCGTCTTTCAGCCGATTTATCTCAGCCGTATAGTCTGTTTTTACATCTGTTGTTTTACATTTTACAAGCATTG
>JAFTAG010000188.1 GCA_017458655.1 Ruminiclostridium sp.
CCGCGCACAGCTCTACGGCGCGAAGCTCTCGCAGGGTCTGCTCGTTTCCGGTCTGAACGAAGGCGCTCCCGTTGAAAAGAGCGGTCTGCAGGTTTCCGATATCATCACCAAGATCAACGGCAAGAATGTTTCCAAGGTAGCCGACGTTCAGCAGATAATCAGCAAGTTCAAGGTAGGCGATACAGTCACCGCTACGGTAGCGCGCGTAAACGCGGCCGGCGGCGTTGACAGCGTCGAGATAAAGATCGAGCTTACCGAAAGCGGAAACACAAAGTAATTATTTTTGACAACACCTATTCATTATGATATCCTCTCCCCAAAAAGCAGCGTCGGGTCCCCGAAAAGGGATCCGATGCTGTTTTTTTGCACAAAAAGTCAAAAATTTCCGATTTTTCCACGATTTTATGTTGAAAAAGTGCTTTACAGCAGCGTAAAAATATGATATAATGTAATCCGAATACGAGCGGAGGTGAGCCGTATGAAATATTTTCTCTGCTATACCGAAAAATACGATGAAGGACGCAACACCAAGGTCGAGAGCGAGGATTTCGATGACTTCGCCGACGCAGTTATGCGTTACACTCTGATGTGCGGCGGAATGGATCACGTCGTGCTCGCGGACGTCGATGAGGGCAGGATAATAAGTCAGTTCTCGCGTGAACGCGGCGACAAGGATACGGGCACCGTGCCCGCGGTATTCATAAAATAGCATTTGCCGTACCGTAAAAGTGCGGCGCGCAGTTCATCGCTTCACCCGCTGTACGGGGAGGCAGAAAGGATAAGTTATGGAAGAGATCAAATCAACTGCCGGATCGACCGTAGAGGCGGTCACGGGAAAAACATCGGCAAAGGCCGCAGATCAGACCGAGCCCCCGAAGATAGGGCTTGCGGTAACTCTCGCGGGAATGGGACTTATGACCGCGATAGTCTTTGTGCTGCAGTGGCTCTCGGGCATCATCACGCTCGGGCCGTTCAACATAACGCTCGCCCTTGCTCCGATAATCATAGGCGCGGCGGTATATGGCACATGGGCGGGCGCGTGGCTCGGATTCGTGTTCGGAGGAGCCGTGCTCCTTTGCGGGCAGGCGGCGGCGTTCTTCCCGCTGAACCCGGTCGGCACGATCGTCACCGTCCTTGTAAAAGGCACACTGGCGGGACTTCTCGCGGGGCTTGCGTATAACGCGATCAACAAAAAGAACAAGTACATCGCGGTAGTGACCGCCGGTATAATAACTCCCGTAGTCAACACGGGTATGTTCCTTGTCGGCTGCTTCATATTCTTTATGGACACGATAAGCGAATGGGCTGCCGGAGCGGGTCAGCCCGTGATGGAATACATAATCATCGGCTTCATCGGTCTGAACTTCCCGATAGAGCTTATGATAAACCTTGCGCTCAGCACGGTCATAGTCACGATCATCGGATTTGTGAAAAAGACGATAGCAGAGAAGTAAACGGCTGTATAACAAAACAACTCTATCCCCGTCTCCGAACCGGAAACGGGGTTAAAGTGCTGAAAAGCGAAAATAAAAAATAGTGGGTGCAGCGTCACGCTGCCGCAGGTCAAGGGCTGCGCAATGCAGGACGCATTGAAGGCTTGCCCAAACGCCGCACGACGCGGCGCAAAAAGGCAAGCAATATGCCCTTGTGCTGCCTGCAAAGGCGGCCTGTCGGAATGTTCTGTTCCGACAGACATCTGTAAGGAAAAGCAGAATGGAATATTTTCTGAACACCGCGAAGCAGCTGCGGGAATACCGCGCTGTGTCGGCTGTGCTTGCGAACGCGGGCACGATGGGCGGTCTGCCCGTTATGACAACGGGACTTTCACACATACACAAGTCGCACTTTCTGGCGGCTTTGTCCATGGAGCGGGAGCGTAAGTTCCCGCTTATTGTCGTATGCGACACCGAGGGCGAGGGCGCAAGGCTGTGCGCGGACATAAACACCATGACCGGCGAGGAGACGGCGTTCTGCTACCCGGCAAAGGACATCGTGCTCGGGGATGTTGACGCTGTATCGCGCGAATATGAGCACCGCCGCATTGGCATACTCTCGCGCATGATAACCGGCAGGGCAGGGATAGTCTGCGCAACGCCGGAGGCTGCCTGCCAGGTGACGATACCGCGCCGCATCTTAAAAAAGCGCACCATAAACATCGCGAGCGGGGATACCATATCCCTCACGGAGATAACCGCGGAGCTGATAGAGCTCGGTTACACGCGCTGTGACCAGATAGAGGGCGTGTCGCAGTTCTCGCTGCGCGGCGCTATCCTCGACATCTACCCCGTCAATTTCGGTATGCCTGTGCGTATCGAGCTGTGGGGCGACGATGTTGACAGCATATCGGTGTTCGATCTCGAATCCCAGAGGCGCATCGACACCATAAAGAGCATTGCTGTGGCTCCCGCGCTGGAGACGCTGTTTCTCGACAACGCGCAGATCACCGAGAAGCTGAACGCGCTGCTCCCGAAGATACGCGGCAAGAAGGCTGCCGAGGTGAAGCTGCGCATACAGAACGATATCGAGAATGTCGCGGGAGGCTCGGTCTGCGCGAATACCGACCGGTATCTGCCGCTTTGCTACGACGAGGAGGAAACGCTGTTCGACTACGCCGAGGACGTTGTGATATGCGAGAACAACGCCTGCAGCGAGAGCTTCAAGGGCGCGTATTCCCAGCACATCGAGGATATAAAGCTGCTGTTCGAGGAGGGCGTGCTCTGCAAGGGCCTCGACCGCTTCATGCTCACGCAGCAGGAATACAAGGCTGTCTGCGAGAAGAAGGTCCGCGCGTATTTCGACAATTTCATGCGCGGCGTGGATCTCAGGCTGTCGGTGCTCCAAAGCGTTTCTGCGGGTCAGGTGGCTCCGTGGAGCGGCGAATACCGCTATCTGCTCGACGAGCTGAAAAACTACCTCAACGAGAACTACAGCGTGATTGTAATGGCGGGAACGGAGAAAGCGGCGAAGGTGCTCGCGGACGACCTGCGAAGCGACGGTATCGCCGCCGACTACGCCTCCGAGCCGAAAAAACTCTACGCCAAGCGCGTTTATATAACCCCCGGCGTGCTCACATCGGGCTACAGCTACCCAGAAGCGAGACTTGCCGCGATATCGCACGTCTCGGTGACGATACAGGCGCGGGAGGCTCCCAAACGCAAGAAAAACGAGATAATAAACTCGCTGAGCGATATAAGCGTCGGCGACCTTGTCGTGCACAACACCTACGGCATAGGCGTTTTCGACGGCGTACAGAAGCTCACACAGGACAGGGTGAGCAAGGACTACATCAAGATAAAATACGCGGGAACGGACGTGCTGTATGTCCCCGTAACGCAGCTCGACCTGATATCGCGCTATATCGGCACGGGCGACGCGAGCACGGTCAAGCTGTCGAAGATGAATTCCGACCAGTGGCAGAAGACCAAGACCCGCGCAAAGGCCGCCGCGAAGGAAATGGCGCAGGAGTTCATCGAGCTGTATTCCAAGCGTATGAAAACAAAGGGCTACGCATTCGACCCGGACGGCCCCGAGCAGGCGGAATTCGAGAACCATTTCAGCTACGTCGAGACGGACGACCAGCTTCGCTGCATAAGCGAGATAAAGCTGGATATGGAGACCGACAAGCCGATGGAGCGCCTGCTGTGCGGCGACGTCGGCTTCGGCAAGACCGAGGTGGCTCTGCGCGCGGCGTTCAAGTGCATAATGAGCGGCAAGCAGTGCGCTCTGCTCTGCCCGACCACCGTGCTCGCGTGGCAGCATTACCAGACCGTGCTCAAACGAATGGACGGCTTCGGGCTGGATATCGAGCTGCTGTCGCGCTTCCGCACGCAAAAGGAGATAAAGCAGTCGATCGAGAAGATGAAGCGCGGCTCGTGCGATATGGTGATAGGCACGCACAGGCTCGTGCAGGACGACATAGAGTTCAAGGACCTCGGCCTCGTGATAATAGACGAGGAGCAGCGCTTCGGCGTTGCACACAAGGATAAATTCAAGGAGATGTTCGCGGGGGTGGATATCCTGACCCTATCCGCTACGCCGATACCGAGAACGCTCAATATGGCGATGTCGGGCATACGCGATATGAGCGTCATCGAGACGCCGCCGCAGGACAGACAGCCGGTTACCACCTACGTTATCGAGCATAACGACGGCGTTATCGCGCAGGCTATCAATAAAGAGCTCCGCCGCAACGGTCAGGTGTACTACATCCACAACCGTATCGAAAGCATAATGCAGTGCGCATCGGACCTGCACAAACTCGTTCCCGAGGCGCGTATCGGCATAGCTCACGGGCGTATGGAGGAGGACGAGCTGCTGGAGGTCTGGAGAAAGCTGCTCGAGCACGAGATAGATGTGCTGGTATGCACGACGCTCATCGAAACGGGCGTTGACGTGCCGAACTGCAACACGCTGATAATAGAGAATGCCGATTATATGGGTCTCGCGCAGCTCCACCAGCTCCGCGGACGCGTCGGCCGCACCAACCGCAGAGCGTTCGCGTACTTCACGTTCAAGCGCGGCAAGGAGCTGAGCGAAACGGCTTCAAAGCGCCTTGACGCGATACGGGAATTCACCCGCTTCGGCTCGGGCTTCCGCATTGCGATGCGCGACCTGGAGATACGCGGCGCGGGGTCGATACTCGGAGCGTCGCAGTCCGGGCACATGAGCGCGGTGGGTTACGATATGTACCTTAAGCTGCTCGACGAGGCGGTGAAGGAGCAGCGCGGCGAGGAACCCGTAAAGCAGTCCGAATGCCTTGTGGATGTCAAGGTCGATGCCTACATACCGGAGGACTACATATCCAATCAGGCGCAGCGCATAAGCTGCTACAAGCGGATAGCGCTGATACGCACGGAGGACGACGCGTATGACGTTACCGACGAGCTTATTGACCGCTACGGGGAGATACCCGCGCCGGTGGAGGGGCTTATCGAGGTCGCGCAGATACGCAACGGCGCGCAGGCTGCCGGAATTCACGAGATAATGCAGGGCAAGGACGGCATAGCGTTCTACACCGACACGCCGGATATGGAGCGCATAGGAAGGCTCAATGCGAAGTTTGGCGGCCGCATAAGCCTCAACCTTATGGGCAAGATATGCTTCCGCATAACCCCCGAAAAGGGCGAAAAAACTCTGTCTCTTATGCGGGAGATAATCGACGGATACAGAAATGAGTTAACAGTTAACAGTTAACAGTGTACAGTTGTGGTGTCGGCTTGCGCCGACATATCCGAATTGTGACAAAATCACAGGCTTGTCAAAATTCGCACAGATCCGGTTTCATCAACAAACATTCACGCCTCGTCACGATTTAAAACTGTCGCGAAGCGACACCACAACTGTACACTGTAACCTGTTAACTGTTAACTGAAGAAAGAAGGAGAACTACTATGGGATTAATGGAAGAACTCGGCAAGGCTGCCGGAGAGCTTGAAAACGCGGCGGACGATGCTATCAACAAGGCAAAGGCAAAGTACAACGAAAAGGTGACTCCCGAGAAGAAGCAGGAGATAAGGGACAAGGCCGACAGCGCGATGAAGGCCGTCGAGGACGCCGCGGAAAAGATAGGCGCCGAGATCGAGAAGGGTCTGAAAAGCTTCTCCGAGGGCTACGATTCCGCAAAGCATAAGGAGAAATAATGTCGGTATTCGATATATTCAAAAAGCTCGACGCGCAGAAAGCTCCGCAGCCCGCGGGGCCGGTGAGCTTTATTGTCTGCGGTCTCGGAAATCCCGGGACAAAGTACGAGAACACCCGCCACAACTGCGGGTTTATGGCGCTCGATACGCTTGCGGAGGATCTCGGCGCGGACGTGAAGAAGCTGCGGTTCAAGTCGCTCACCGCCGATGTTACGATCGCGGACAGGCACTGCCTGCTGATGAAGCCCACCACCTTTATGAACAACAGCGGTGAGGCGGTGGTGGAGGCGCTGAACTTCTACAAGCTCACCACCGAGCAGCTGCTTGTTATGTATGACGACATCTCCCTCGATGTGGGAAGACTGCGCATACGCAAAAAGGGCAGCGACGGCGGTCACAACGGCATAAAGAGCATAATCTACCTTACGGGCAGCGATGTCTTCCCGCGAATAAAGATAGGTGTCGGCGCAAAGCCTTCGCCCGAGTACGATCTCGCCTCGTGGGTGCTCGGAATGTTCCCGAAGGAGCAGGGCGAGCTGCTGGAAAAGACCTTCTCGGACGCTGCCGGAGCCGCAAAGCTGATAGCCGCGGGAAAGACCGATGAGGCTATGAACAGATACAACCGATGAACGGAGAGTGTGATGAACACGGAAAAGGATACAAAAAGATCCGAGCTCGACAAAATGGTCGAGGAGATACTCGCGGGTACAAAGCCCCCCGAAGCCGATAACGAGCTCCCGGACAGCGAGCCGGAGCGGGACGCGAACGATGAAGCTCCCGCCGAGGCTGACAGCGGCGGGAAAACCGATGAGGCTGCCGACGGGACGGAGTCGGACACCGCTGCCGACGGTCACGGGGAAGATGAGGCGGACAGCGAGCTTGCGGCGTCACTTGGCGAGGCTATAGCGGCAATAAAGAGCGAGAAGAAGCACAAGGCAGAGCTTGCCGAAAAAGAGGAGCTCCCGGAAGCTCCCGCTGAAATCACAGAAAACGCCGAAAAGTCCGAAAATGCAAAAGAAGCCGAACGGCCGGAGACTGCCGAAAAGGCGGAAAACACCGCTAAAGCCGAAAAGCCGGAGAAAAAAGCCAAAAAGAGCAAAAAGCCGAAGGCTCCCGAGCAGAAGCCGCTCAAGCCGCTGTTCGGGATAGCGAATATAATTTACAGCACGGTGATATTCGCCGCGGCGGCTTTGGCGTTCATATTTCTCCCGCGTGGGAACGTTTCCGAGATAGAGCAGCGCTCGCTCGCGACGATGCCCGAGTTCACGCCCGCCGATGCCGTGAACGGGGGTTATACAAACGGTATAACCGAATACATTAATGACAATGTGCCATATCGCGACGACCTGAAAAAGATAGGCGCGCAGATGTCGAACCTGTTCGGAGTGAGCTTCGCGGGCGCGAATATCGCGGGGCCCGTGGCGGTGCTCACCTCGGCGGAGGAGGAAGAGGAGGAGCCGATAGAGATAACAACGGCTGCGACCACGACCGCTGCCGAAAAGACAACAAAGGCTTCCGAAAGAACAACGGCGGCGATTACGACAACGGAGGCCGTCACGACAACGTCGGAAACCACCGCTCCCCCGGAGACGGAGCACATCGAGACAACAAAGAACGTCAACGAGATAGCTCCGGGCGTAGTTACGAACGGACAGGTCGTTACACAGCTGAATGACGGCCACTGGTGGGGGATCTCCCTGTTCGGCGGCGGCAAGGGTACACGGTATGCCGCCTGTGTGAACAAGTTCAGGGAGCTGCTCGGCGACAGCGTCAGCGTATATAGTATGCCTGTGCCGACGGCGGGCGAATACTATCTGCCGCCCGGGTATGAACAGTACAACGCGAGCCACCAGAAGAGCATAGACAGCATAGACGAGCAGCTTGTCGATGTCATATCCGTGCCCGCGTCAATGGAGCTCTGGAAGCACGTCAATGAGCCGATCTATACCCGCACCGACCACCACTGGCAGCCGCTCGGAGCCTACTACGCGGCACAGACGTTCGCGAAGACCGCGGGCGTGCCGTTCGCGGATATATCCACAATGGAGAAGGTGGACGTCCCGGGCTATGTGGGTACTATGTACAGCTTTACGAACGATGCGCACATTCTCAACGACCCCGAGGTATTCACCTACTACAAGCCTACTAACAGTTATACAACGTACTATTATGACACAGCGTATAATTTCACCTATTCGCTGGGATTTTTCGTGCCGATGCCCACAGGCTCGATGTATTCGACGTTTATGGGCGCGGATAACAAGATAGTCCGCATAAAGACCGATGTCGGCAACGGTCGTAAGCTGGTCGTATTCAAGGACAGCTACGGGAACGCGGAGATACCGTTTTATTTCGGCTCATTTGAGGAGATATGGGTCTGCGATATGCGCTACTTCGACCTGAACGCGATAGAATTTGTAAAATTCACGGGAGCGACCGACCTGCTGTTCACAATGTGTACGTTCTCGGCCGTCGGGTCTAACGCGAAAGGCCTTGAAACGATACTCAACAACCCTGTCACCGAGATCAAGGAAGGCGCTGTGGGATAATGGAAAAATATACCAAGAGTTATAAGATCGCGGCAATATTACTCTCCGTTCTGCTTTTTTCGTCTTGCAGCGACATAAGCGACCCGAAAAATGTCAAGGCTTACAAGCTCGAAGCGGCGGCCGCAACAAGCGTCGTTCATAAAACGGAGCCCGATGAACAGCCCGAGGACGATACGCAGGAAGCCGAGATAATCATACAGACGGATTTTACAACTACTGCCGGGGAAGCGTACTCCGAAGCGTTCATAACGACTGTAAAGCCCGAAACGTCGGAAACAACGTTCCCGATACAGACAACGCCCGAGGAGATACTGACGGCGGACGTGCAGCCGACCGGGGAGGTCACAACGACCACGGCGCTCCCCGAGACGACCGCTGCCGCCGCCCCCGTCGAAACGACCGAGGCCGCCGCACCCGGGACGACTGCGCAGACGACGGCTGCACCCGCCGGGACGACCGCGGCCGCGCAGGCAGACGGCAAGACATACAACGTCATAGGCCAGAACAGCATTCTCGTGACGTATTACAACGGTCACTATATGGGGATAATGCCGTGCTTCGGGACATATACGCTCTGCGAGACGTGGGCGAAGAACGTGGATCGCTTTGCGAAGGAGCTCCCCGGGGTCGCGGTGTATAATATGGTGGTGCCGACGTCCAGCGAGTTCTACACCCCGCAGGCGTACTGGGACAGCGGCTTCACCACCAAGCAGAAGAACAAGATAGATCACGTCCGACAGAACCTTTCGGCGGCGGTAAAGGATATAAATGTGTACGATACGCTCGAGCAGCACAAGGACGAGTGCATCTTCGCCCGCACCGACCACCACTGGATGCCGCTCGGGGCTTACTACGCGGCCGAGGTGTTCGCGAACGAGGCCGGGGTGGATTTCCCGCCGCTGCGCAAATACGATTCGGTGGTGCGCGGGGGTTATGTCGGCTCGATGTACACCTACTCAAAGGACGTGCATCTGTACAACGATGCGGAGACGTTCACGCTGTACATATCCCCGAACGCCGATGAAATACAGACGACGTATTACAACACGGCGTTTGCGAACGGTTACAAGGGCGACCTGTTCGTATCGAGGAATGCCGCGTCGTTCTACTGCTCGTTCCTCGGAACGGATATGACGATAGCGAAGATAGAGACGAACGTAAAGAACGGAAGAACGCTCGTGATATTCAAGGAGAGCTACGGCAACGGCCTTGTGCCGTTCCTGACATCGAGCTTTGAGAACATCTACGTCTGCGATATCCGCTATTTCGACCTGAACGCCGTGCAGTTCTGTAAGGACGTCGGTGCCACCGACCTGCTGTTCGCAGTCTGCACCTACACAGCCGCCGGCGGCAACGGCAATTATCTGAAGCAGATCTTAGGGTAGGAGGCAGAGAGAGCACAGAAGAACAGACGGGGGCGCCGCCCCCGGACCCCTGCAAGGGCCTCACGTCGGCCCTTGACCCGGCGGCGGCGACGGCCGCTCCGAATCCGCGTAGAAAGTTTCAGCAGAACGTTAGATTTAGTCCGCGTTTATAGAGTTGCTAAATCGGCACACACGTCTCTGCGAGCGGAACACAGTCTTGCTTTTTATTCGCCCCCGCGGGCAAGCGCCCGAAGCGATCCGCGTAGAGACTTTGTGCAGACTTGATAGCTCTCGTCCGCGTTAAATGTCTGTTTTTCATTTACAGGACTGTTGACGCGGGCAGATATTATCAACTTGCAGATAGTTTTGACGCGGATTCGGTGCGGCCGTCGCCGCCTTCCCACCCAGCCCCGTCGGCGCAGCCGAACACCAATGCAGGAAGCATTGCGCATTTGCTCAAATGGCGGCACGGATGCCGCC
>JAFTAG010000189.1 GCA_017458655.1 Ruminiclostridium sp.
ACCATCATCACCGGGTACGCGAGATTTACCGCCGCGAGCTGATAATCGTCACGCATGAGCCCGATGAAATATGTGTCCACGAGGTTATAGAGAACCATTATGAACATTCCCGCTATCAGCGGTACGCCGAGCTTAATGACAGCCTTGACGGGCTTTTCCTTGCTTAAAACATATATTCGTTTATCTTCTTTTTCTATGTCTCCCATAATACATCCTTTATAGCAAAGAGATCGTTTTTATCTTATTTGTATTTGTTTGCAGATAATTCATTCTGCTGCTTGTTTTTTTGGGGTTATCCGAAATTTCAGCACAGCAAAGAACCATAACGCGAGCATGATCCCGCCGAACAGATAAGTCAACTCATGGAATGTCTCAAATATAGCGGAATAAGCTCCGTCAAGGGGTGTAAGGATAATTGCAAACGCGACCGAAACCATCATTCCGGCCAGATTTGTAAAAAGCAGCGGTTTACTTTTGAAATATCTCAGTATATTAACATAGAATAATGTTCCGTACAACCACAGACAGAAAACTATCAGAGCATGAGAACTCCTTTCAACCGGTCGTCCTGTTAAAACCGTACAGAATAGTACCGCAAAAACGGCTGCGGCTATCAGCGGGGAAACCAATAACAGTTTACTTATCCCGTTTGTGATCTTCATGGTTTTCTGTGACAGCTCGGTCCGACTGCCCTTTATTGAAACAAGCAGAAAACCGACGCTTATCAGTATTGAAACTATTGCATATAACATAAAACAGATCTCCTTTACAGATTTTCCGACAGCCGCAATTCTCCGCGAATATGATCGGAAACGAAGTACATTATCGCACACTAATTTTCCGGCCGGATACAGAAACGGCATTTCATTCCGCCGCTTGTAAAGTAAGCAGAGGCTGTAAGAATCGTTGTTCCCGACAGCGGGACCGTCGGGAACCGACGATAAACCGGCTCAATATCGTCCGCCTCGCCTATCGCGAACATAACCGTCAACATTATCACAGCGCCGATAACTATTTGCCGTCAAAACAGCACTTTCAGCCTCTATTATACCATACCCTGCTCAAAAAATCAAGCCTGTGCTACAGTTCCTCAGGATCATACACAGCATCACAAATGAGCACCTTCCACGGTGAAACATTTCACGGACAAACAAAAGCTCCCCACAGTCATTGAGACTGCGGGGAGCTTGTATCATTGCGTTTCGGTTCAAGCGACGATCAGCTTACCGCCGCTGCATTTCAGCGAAAGGGTATCATCGCCGTTGATGAGTTTGAGCTCGGGAACGTCAAATATCTTTTCGGTCTTCTTGCTGTCCTTGTACTTCTTTGAAACCGTGATAACACCCTTATTTTGGCTCTTATCCGGTAGGTGTGGGTGAGAATTGACCGCATTTATTCCACGGTCTTATTGACAACGAGCCTTCGGTGATATTTCCTGCAAAAAATCAAGTATTCCCGACAGAAACCTTTCCGTGATCGGGCGTTTTTTTCTTTCTTCCCTGTTCTTGACAATTCCCACAGTTTGAGATATAATATAATGGGTCATTTTATAAACCTATTTTCGTTCGGACATACCGGCGGCACATTGAAACATCAAGCCACTTGATGTTATCCTACATAACGGAGAAAGAAAATGGATATTGAATACTTATTGTTTTTGCAGAATTTTCGCGGCAGCATAAACGATGCTCTGACACCGTTCATGGAGATGATATCGCTGTTTGCGGTGACTTATCTTATCATTGTCCCGGCGTTTATCTATTGGTGTGTGGATAAGAGAACGGGACTGTACACCCTTGCGTCATACAATGTCTGTGTTGCGGTAAACGCCGTAGTAAAGCTGACGGCGTGCGTTTACAGGCCATGGATACGCGACAGCAGGATACTGCCCGCAGGCGACGCGATAACTACGGCTACGGGTTATTCCTTCCCCAGCGGACATACCGTAACGGCAGGTTCGATATACGGAGGCCTTGCCGTCGGCACATGGAAGAAGATGCGGTGGATTTCTGTGCTGTGCATCATCTGCGCAGCTCTGACCGCCTTCTCCCGCAACTATCTCGGAGTTCATACTCCGCAGGACGTGCTTGTGGGGCTCACGGAAAGCGCTCTTGTGCTGTGGGGGATGTCTGTGCTTTTCAAGTATATCGCAAAGCACCCCGGGAGGGAAAACATATTCCTTCTGATAGGGATAGTTTTCGGGATCGCGGCACTGTTTTACATAACGCTCAAGCCATACCCTATGGACTATATCGATGACAAGCTGCTGGTCGATCCGCAGAAGATGATGAGGGACGGCTACGGTGATATAGGGATGATGATGGCTTTCTGCATAGGACGTTTTATCGAGAAAACATGGGTGAAATACACTCCCGCGCTTACCAAGAAGACCCTTGCCGCGGGAATGATCGGAGCAGTAATGACATTCTTCCTTATCGAGACAATAAGATCCCCGCTCAGAGAGCTTTTAGGTCAGCACTGGGGAACTTTAGCCGCAAATTCCGTCATTATGTTATTCATTGTTGCGGTATGGCCTGCCGTAATGAAAGCAGTGACCAAAAATGAGAAGCCGGATACAAAAGCCGACGCTTAAAACAGATCTTTTCAAATGATGCTTAGAACAAAACACAGAAAGGACTTTCTTACAATGACAACAGAATTACAATCCAATATTCTTTCCGCGGGGACCGTAAAAAAAGTTATGCCGGCGTGTATGGTATATGCGCTGGTCCAGTCGCTCACGTTTATGGTCGATACTGTGATAGCGGGTCACTTTATGGGTGCCGACGCTGTCGCGGCGGTTGCGCTGGGTATGCCGATGATCGGACTTATGCTTTCCTTCACCTCAATGATCCTGCAGGGCGGTTTTCTCAAAATGCTGAACTGTATGGGCAAGAGCGATATGGAGGGGTATCGGAGGATATATTCGCTTTCCCTCACGCTTACGGTCATAGTTGATGTGATATTTATCGCGGTATGCTTATTTCTTACCGACGGACTTATCAATATATGCGGCGGCTCAAAGGCGACCCCCGAGGCTGTTGAGTACGCAAGGCTGTACATACGAGCAGACTGTCCGGTGGTGCTTTTCTTCTGCATGGGTTCGCTGTTCCAGCTTGTGGTAGCGACCTTCGGATATCAGACCGAACGAATGATCTGCAGCGTTGTGAATGTGGGAGTCAACATCGGGGTCTCTATCGCGGCTGTAATGCTTCTTCCCGAGGAGTACAAGATAGCGGGACTCGGCATTGGCTCGGCGGCAGGCGCGTTTTTGCAGATGATAATCGCTTATGTTATGATAAAATACAGAAACATAACCGTAAAATACAGACTGTACGCCCCGAACAAGAAGAACGTAATGGACTCCCTTGACTGCATACGGCGCGGTCTTCCCTCCTCTATCGACAGTATGCTCGATTCTGTGTGCAGCTCTGTTGTGAACAATGTCATACTCGGGGTGTTCGCGGACGGTACGGGAGTGCTTGCGCTCGTGAGTATGATAAAGACAATAGGCTCTGTTGTACGCACAGTCGGGCGCGGTACCTTGTACGCGAGCGAACCGCTGTTCGGCATACTTTTCGGAGGACGCGACAAGGAGGGCATAAAAAAGACCTTCACCGCATCGCTGAGGCTCGGGCTTATCTATGCGGCAGCGTTAGCCGTTATTCTCATCGCTTTGCAGTCTCCGATACTTTCATTCTATCATCTCGGCGATTCGGCAGATGCCCGCACAGGACTCATTTTGATAGCCCTGAGCGGGATAATATCGGTTTTCCCGTTCACATTCAGCTCTGTTTATGAATCCACCGACCACCTGTCGCTCTCGCTGCTGGCAGCCGCGCTGCCGGACAGCGTGCTTTATCCCGTTCTTGTGGCGGTATTCGGGAGGATATTCGGTGTAACGGGCATCTGGCTCGCCTACGGCTACAATTTCGTGATATTCTTCGCGGTATATTATCTTATACTTATCATCATACACAAGCGCTTCCCCGTCCCGCTCGACAAGCTGCTTGCGCTCGGAAAGATAAAGGAGCGCTTCACGGTACTCGATGTGAGCATTCCCACGGAAACGGAGAGCGTTACATTTGTCGCGGAGACCTTGCAAAGGTTCTTTAACGAAAACGGGACATCAAAAAAGAATGCCTACATCAGTGCTCTTTGTATGGAAGAGATAGCCGCGGATTATCTGTCACACAGAAAGGCCTCCGCCGGATCGGGGAAAAAGTCCTATATGGATATCAAGGCTTTCTGCGACGACGGCAGGATAGAGCTTATACTCCGGAATTATGACAAGCCGTACGATCCGCTGGTATTTGAAAGAGAAGATGAAACATTTGCGAAGATAGGCGTTACTATGGTGCAGAAAGTCGCGGAAGACATAACATACAGCTATTCGTATCATCTCAATATCGTTTCGGTAACTATCGCATAAAAAACGCATAGAACAGGAGAAACACGATATGCGTAGGAACACAAAGAAAGTCGATATAATAATTATTGCAGTCATAATGCTCCTGTTCTTGGGCGGATTATTGTTTGCGCTTGTCCATTCGGACAAAGGGACTTCCGGAAAGAGCGAATATATGTCGATTGATGAGCTGACGGACAAAAACATCGGCGTTATGATGGGAAGTGTCTATGAAGGCTTCATAGAAAAGAATATGCCCGGCGCCCAAATATCTTTTTTTGATAAAGCTTCCGATATGGCCGCTGCGGTATCCATAGGCAAAATAGACAGCTTTGTGTGTTCTGAGGTGCAGGCAAAGCGACTTATCGCGGAGAATGACGGGCTTAAAATATTAAGCGGCTCGGCGGGCAGACTTGAAGTAGCGTTTGCTTTTCCGAAAACCGACAGCGGGAAAGAGCTATGTGAAAAGTTCAATGAATTTCTGTCCGACATCGGTAAAGACGGAACTCTTGACACGATTCATGACAAGTGGTTTACTGCTAACAGCTCACAGGAAATTGATATGCCGGAGCAGTCGGGGATCAACGGCACTCTCAGAATGGCTACGACAGGCACCACCGAGCCATATTCTTATGTAGCGGACGGGAAATATGCCGGGCTTGATATTGAGCTTGCGTGCAGATTTTGCGAAGAATACGGCTATGATCTCGAAATAGATCTTATGGATTTCGGAGCGCTGGTACCTGCGCTCGCCTCCTCGAAATACGATCTTGCGGGAGCTAATATCACCGTTACCGCGGAACGTGCGGAAAGTGTGTACTTCTCCGACAGTTATACATACAACTATATAGCTTTTGTGGTAAAAGGGAAAAACACTGTCACCGAAAACACTCCTCTTTCATATTTCGCTGACAAAAAGATAGGAATACTGACGGGAAGCTCCTTCGAACCGATCACCCTTGAGAAATTCCCGGACAGTGAATACTTGTATTTCAATACATATTCCGATATGAATCTTGCACTGCTGAAGCATCGCATAGACGGATATATATCGGACGAACCCACAGCAATAGCCACACATACCGGGAACAGCGCGATCTCATACCTTGATGAGAAGATAGGTCCCGACAGCTATTACTTTTTGTTCGGTAAGACGGAGACAAGGTCCCGGACGCTGTTAAAACAGTTCAACGAGATGCTTGCCGGAATGGAGGCGGACGGAACTCTCGCGGAGCTTCATAATATATGGCTCGGAGAGGATACGAGCAGACAGATCATCGATATGACGGGACTTACGGGTGAGAACGGGACTGTAAATGTCGGTACCTGTTCTTTTGCTCCGCCCTTCAACATGGTCGTAAACGGTGAGCTTTCGGGGCTCACTATCGACCTTGCGTATCGTTTTGCGCGCAAATACGGCTACGATCTTCAATTTGAAGATACCGATATCAGCGGTATGCTTTCGGGGCTTGCCGCCGGCAAGTATGATATGCTTGCCTCCCCTTTTTCGAAAACTCCCGAGAGAGAGGAAAGTGCAGATTTTTCCGAGGCGTTCTATTCCGCGAATATACGTTTTGTGGTCAGAACGGAGGACACCTCAACCGGCGCGAAGACAACGCTCTTCCCCGCCGTAACGCTCGAAGAGCTGGATTCCCCCGACCGCTCCGTCGGATTTGTCACAGGCACGGTCGCTATGTTTGCCGCGGAGGAATATCTCCCGAACGCGGAAAAGGTCCATTTTTCCGAACCGCTCGGGCCTTATGAGGCTGTCCGCGAAGGTGTTATCGACGCGTATATATACGACCGCGTACAGATGCAGCTTGCACTCGATAACGGCCTGCAGGGCGTAATGCTGCTCGATGACGATCTCGGGGCCGGAACGGATATAGCGTCAGGTATATCGCGTGTAACGAAAATACCCGGGCTTCGGGACAAAATGAACAGTTTTCTGTCGGAAGCACGGGCGGACGGAACGCTTGAAGATATATTCGGACGCTGGACGACGGAAAGAAATTATACTATGCCGGATATACCGGCTGCCGCTTCTCCGGAGTTCACACTTGTCGTCGGAACAAGTGGGGTAGTCGAGCCGTACAGCTTCTATAAGGACAACGAGCTCACAGGCTCCGATATCGAGCTTGCGAGACGGTTTGCGTTATGGCTGAACGCGGATATAGAATTCAAGGTTATCGACTATTCGGGCATTGTTGCCGCGGCTCAGTCGGGCGAGATCGACTGCATTTTCGCAAATCTTAACGTTACCGATGAACGCAGGGAAGCAATTGATTTTTCGGACACGCTCTATACTTTGAAAAACGCTGTTATGGTACGCGCCGTTTCAGCTCAGGAGACCGTATCGGAGCAGTCGTGGTTTGACAGCATAGTGTCGAGCTTCGAGAAAAACTTTATCCGCGAGGATCGCTGGAAGCTTATTCTTGATGGTATCGCCATGACCTGCTTTATAACACTGCTTGCTGCAATATTCGGCTCGGTGATCGCGTTCCTCGTTTGTATGTTCCGCCGCACGGGAAGCAGGCTCGCAAACGTTATAAGCAACATTTACGTCAAGCTCCTTCAGGGTACGCCGATAGTCGTTCTGCTGATGATACTCTATTATGTAATTCTCGGCAGGTCGGGGCTTGAAGCCGGCTGGGTAGCGGTGATAGGCTTTTCGCTGAACTTCGGTGCCTACGCATCGGAGATAATGCGTTCGGGTATAGAGAGCATCGACGGCGGGCAGCGTGAAGCGGCACTTGCTCTCGGCTACAGCGAAGATCAGGCTTTCTTCGGGTTCATCTTCCCGCAGGCTGCGGTGCGGTTCCTGCCGGTTTACAGAGGCGAGATAGTATCGCTGCTGAAAAGCACCTCTATCGTCGGTTACATCGCGATACAGGACCTCACGAAGAAGAGCGACATTATCCGCAGCCGCACTTATGAAGCGTTCTTCCCGCTGATAGCGACTGCGATAATATATTTCATTCTCGCTTGGATAATTTCTTTAATACTGAAAATAATTCTCAACGCTATCGACAAAAGGCACAGGAAAGGGGGTGCAGCAAAATGAGTACTGTAGAGACAGAACATCTGAATACAGAATGCGGTACTCTGTGCATACTGCGGGGTACGATATGCACGAGATGCCGGTGATACCTTGCGCCCGACAGCGTAATAAAGGCAAAATATTGTATATGAAAGGTACGTTATTATGAAAGGGATTTGTGAAAAGAAATTCAGATCGATGCTGATATCCGGAACATTCACCAAGGCGGTCATGTATCTGATGCTTCTCAGCGACAGCATCATCGCAGGCCTCTTTATCGGTCAATCGGGTGTTGCCGGGATAAATGCGATAACACCGATAACCGCCGTAATCACCTTCTTCGGCGATCTGTGCTCCACAGGTGTCGGGATTGTGTTCGCGAGAGAGGTCGGTGCGATGAATAAGCGCCGCGCCGATGAGATCTATGGTCAGGGGCTCATTATAAGCATTGGTATGGGACTTATATCCGCGCTTCTGATACTCGTATTCTGTGATGTTTATTTCGGTTTGAGCGGTATTTCGGGCGAAATTCTGGAAAGAGCGCTCGAATACTATCGTTTTCTTCCGATAAACGCTTTGCTGACCATTGTTGTCTTCTATCTTGAACAGATGGTTTATAGCGACGGAGATGAGCTTTGCAATAATATCTGCTACGGTTTTCAGATCGGCGGTAATATCATCTGCTCTGTCATACTGACCAATTTTCTGGGAATGACGGGTATCATTCTGGGCTCTTTGATAGGAAACAGCCTTGGTATCATTACCTGCATCCTGCACTATTTCCGTAAGGAAAACACGCTGCACTTCGTATGGCACCTGTCCTTCAGGGATTTCCTGCTGACGTCACGCTACAGCATCGTGGATTCCTCCGTTTATGTCTGTTGGGGTCTGATGGACTATGTAATGATAGGATTTGTTTCGTCTCACTTCGGCGAGTCCGGACTTGTCACGCTCTCGGTGGTGGTAAGTCTGATCGAGTTCGGCGTTGTGCTGGACGGCGTGGGTATGGCGATGCAGCCGCTTATCGGTACATATTTCGGAGAGAAAAATCATGTGCTCATCAAAAGGACGATGAGATCGGGTTATAAAGCGGCACTCCTTGAAGGTGTGATAGCTACCGTTCTGATTTTTATTTTCGCAGAACAATTCTGCGGACTGTTCGGTATAACCGAAGGCGCCGCGCTTGAATCGTCTGTCTCGGCTATAAGGATAGTATGCCTCGGATTTACTCTGTGCAGTGTGGTATCACTGACGACTTCTTATTATATGCTGATCGACCGCATATTTATGGCGACCTGTTTCGCGTGCCTTCAGAACGGTGTATTGTATATCCTCCTCCCGCTGCTGGGGGCATTGTGTTTTGGCATCAACGGTATGTGGGCAGGCTTTGTCATTTCTCCGCTGCTGACGCTTATCATCGCTTATCTTTTTGTATATCTGCGTTTCGGAAAAAGCAATTTTCCGTTTCTGTTAAAGAATATGGATACGGAGATCGAGGTAATGGATGATACACTTACCGCCGATAACGCGTCCGCTCTGTCGAAGCGTGTCGGAGAAAGTCTGACATCGCACGGTTTTTCAAACAAAACCTCAAATAATGCGGCGATGTTCACAGAGGAGATCTGTCTTACTTTACTTGAAAAGAACAAGAAGGCGAAGAGACCTATCCTGCTTGAGCTGTCTCTTTTCTTTGACGATGATCACGTTCTTATTATCGAACGTGATTCCGGAGAAGTGTTTGATATCACAGACCCCGATATGCAGATAAAAGGTCTGAGCGGGTTTGTGCTCAGCAGCCTTATGGATTCTCATCAGGATAAGGCAAATCTCGTGACATACGGCTATAACCGCAATATGATACGCTTTTCCAAAACCTGAACAGATCACTGCCGCATTTATTGAAGAATATTGACTGTTTCGTGAATTTGTGATATAATAAAAACACGATAAATGTGTTCCGTTAAGAATGATCGGTATTCTTGATCAAAAGCTGTAATATCGCGAAAGATCTCCGCTTGTCGGAAGATCCAAAACAGCCGGTTTTCAAACTAAGGAGGACTACAATGTCAGAAGAACTCAACATCGAAAAGCTCAGAGAAGAAGTCAACCCCGTGTACAGCACGGCTCAGTCGTGTATGCAGCAGATCGCTAAGCTCGGTGACGCAGACTCGGAGGAACTTCGCAAAACGCTCGGTTTTGCCGAATTTGGTGCGGACTCAAAGGAACGTGCAGCGGCTGTTCCGCCGGAAATACTCAGCGCTCTTATGAGAGCCATGCCGGTATTCATGGCAACGATCGAATCACGCTTTTTCTCATGCAACAACCTTATCGTAAGCTCCGGTGTGAAAAATGTACTTGACCTTCCGTGCGGATATACCGCACGCGGCATCAAGCTCGCCAAGAGCGGCATCAACTATGTCGGCACCGATCTTCCGGCAGTCATAGACGCGATGAATCCCGCAGTCAGCAAGGTAATAGGTGATAACAAGAACATTACATATCACGGAGTTGACGCAACGAACTACGCGTCGATCAGAAAGGCGCTCGAAAATGTCAAGGGCGAGCTGCACATAACCACCGAGGGTCTGCTGATGTATCTCACACAGTCCGAGCTTGAAACGGTGTTCGGCAATATCAGAAAGATACTGCTTGAATTCGGCGGCAGGTGGGTCACGGTAGATAACGACCTTGACGATACTTCGGCTGTTGCTATGAGCGCGGTATTCGCGGATATGCCCGGCGGAAAGGGCGATGAACTCGGACGCATGGTAGCCGGTATCGTATCAAAGACAACGCTTGCGAACAACATCTTTTTCGACAAGGATAAGGATAAGGTAAAAAAGTTCGTTTCCGACATGGGCTTTGATCTTGAGCTTGTCTCAATGAAGAAATATATGCCCGAAAAGCTGTTATCAGTCGCTGCGCTTCCCGACGATGTCCGTGAAAAGGTGACCGAAGCGTTCGGCTCGACAAACTTCTGGGTAATGACCGCAAAGCCCGGTACTGTCGAAAAATTCGAGTGCAGGGAAGACAACTTCAAAGCCGATGTAAAGCTGTCCGATGATACGCTGAACGTTTCTCTCACAGGCAGACTTGATACTATCACATCGCCGGGTCTGCTCGCGCTGTATAAGGACGCTGAGGCAAAGGGAAAGATAACAAGCGTCTGCGTTGATATGAAGGAGCTTGAATACATCTCGTCAGCGGGACTGCGCGTGCTTATGATTATGAGAAAAGCGCTCGACGACGGGAAGAATTTCAGCCTTATCAACATGAATGATACGGTAAAGGAGATCATCGAGACCACAGGATTCGACACCATTTTCTGCTGATAAAAATATAACGGCGGCGTTCGTAATGATCATGCCGCCGTTCTCTTTTTTCAACGGGAGTTAAAAACCTCCGGCAAAGAGACTGTGAATGAAAAAATAACATCTTCTGCGGGAGTATGCTTCCCGTCGGTATTCCTACACAAATAGCCGTATATGTAAATTATGCTTTCGTGTTCCGTAATTTTTCCTTATCAGCTTATATTTCTTAGTCCTGCCGCATTATTCCGTTGATTTTTTCTAAGATAGATCTGAATTTATCTGTGCCTTCCGTATTCATCAAAATTTTTCTTTAGTGCTTTTTCGGTCGGAATAATTGTTCCGATCATAGGGAGCATCTGAACAAATACAAGAATTGCTCCAACCGTCCCCATCGTATTTACTTCTTTTCCGAGTACAAAAAGCATTACTGCAGCAGAGGGGAGCAAAATAATCAGTCCGCAAATGAACCATAGTTTTCCTATATACGAGTGAGCAAACCTCCATGTGTCCTCATTCATCATTGACCTTTTTGTTCGATATCCGAAGGTTGAATCGATATTATGCGGAGCACTTTTCAAAAAACGCCGTCCCAACACGATCATTGAAACAGGTATAAGCAAAACCATAATCAACATAAATATCCAGAATCCCATATATTACACCTCAACAAATCCCGACTTATAGTTATTATATCACAAAACCGGAAGAATTGCAATAACATTTGATATTTTACAAACA
>JAFTAG010000190.1 GCA_017458655.1 Ruminiclostridium sp.
GTAAGGCTTCTCGCGCGGGAAACGGGGCTTGTCACGCTTATCTCGGAGCGCAGTCACAGTGCCGCGGAATTCGGCGCGGAGACTATAAATATCGCGATAGGCGCGCCCGATACGAGCGAGCAGTTCGCGCTGTGGCAGAGCGAATGCGCGGCGTATAAGCTCGCAAAGGGTACGGGGCTGTCGGAGCTTCCCGGCGAGTTCGATATGAACGCGGGCGGGATCGCAAAGGCTTTGCGCTGTGCGGCGATGTACGCAGACGGGAAGGAGCTCACGCTTTCCGACATAAAGGCCGGCTGCGTGCGCTCCGTTGACGCGGATATGGGCAGCAAGGCTACGAAGATAAACTGCGTGTTCGGCTGGGACGACATCGTGCTCCCCGAGCACAGCAAGAGAATGCTGAAAGCCGCCTGCGATCAGGTGCGCTACCGTCACACCGTTTACGACGAATGGGGATTTTCCGGCAAGCTGCCCTATGGCAAGAGCGTGTCGATGATCTTCACGGGGCCTCCCGGCACGGGAAAGACCATGGGCGCGCAGGTCATCGCCGCGGAGCTGGGGCTGGATATTTACCGCATAAGCCTCGCGAACGTTGTCAGCAAGTACATCGGTGAGACGGAGAAGAACCTCGACGAGATATTCGACAAGGCGAAAAAAAGCAAGGTGGTGCTGTTCTTCGACGAGGCCGACGTGCTGTTCTCGAAGCGCACCGAGGTCAAGGATTCCAACGACAAGTACAGCAATATGGAGTCGGCGTTCCTGCTGCAGAAGATCGAGGAATACAGCGGAATCGTCATACTCGCGACCAATCTGGTGCAGAACTTCGACGAGGCGTTCAAGCGCCGTATGAAGCTTATCATAGACTTCCCGTTCCCGGACGCTTCAAGGCGGCGTGAGATGTGGAAGCGGGCGTTCCCGGAAAAGCTCCCGCTCGGGGATATCGACTTCGATTATCTTGTGGAGCGCTTCGAGCTTTCCGGCAGCAACATCAAGAATATAGCGCTGTACAGCGCGTTCCTCGCGGCGGCCGACGGCAGCGGGAAAGTGGAGATGCGGCATATCATCGCGGCGCTGAAGAACGAATACGGCAAGAGCGGCAAGGCCTTCTCCAAAGCCGACGCGGGGGAATACTTCCCGCTGCTCGGAGAATGAGCAGGATAATTGCCGATCATTTGAGAAAGAAACGGGGGTGCCGGTATGCTGACGCAGGAACAGAAAAAGCTCGAGGCATCGGAGGCAACCACACACGAGCGGCAGAGCGGGCTGTCCGACAAGCGGAAAATGCAGGGCTATGAGCAGCACCCGCGCGACGACAGGTCTTATGAGGTGTTCGGGCTCGGGAATTCCTTCGACGATATATCGGTCGGCGCCGACAGAAAGGGCAGTATGACCGTTGCCGTGAGCTCGCGGAAAAGCTACAAGGCCGAGACGTTAAGCTCGGAGAAGAAGCGGCTGCGCGGCACGAGACGGCGCATAAAATACGAGCACTTCGGGCAGTTCTACACGAACGCATATTCCGACCGGGACGGCGCGTTTGCATACAAGACGTCGAAAAACCTTCCCGAGAGCCGCATACTGCGGGAGTTTATCGGCAACGCGAAAAAGTACGTTTCGGAGGAGGAGCGTTCCGCCGCGCCGTTCATCGACCTTGACGAGGATATCGCAAAACTGTCGGAAATGCGGTCGGAGAGCGGCTCGTCGAACGAGGGACTTTCCGAGAGGCAGGCGCTCGAGCGCACGATAGAGCGGAAAACGCAGCTTCGCAGCCGTTTTGTCCGTAAGCTTCGTATCGCCCGCCGGCACACATACCCGGGCGGCGCGACCGTTGATGAAGGGTACGACCTGCTTAGCGCGCTCCTGCCGGAGGAAGATACCGGCGAGCCGCCCGATGACGACGAGAATGATGATGAGAATGACGATGTCGATGATATCCTTGACGACATTGACGACCCCGACGACGAATAACGGATCTCCCCGCTTTCGGAAGTTTTCTTTCGTATGCGCCGCATCGTGCGGCGCCCGGAAAACTTCCTTACGACATCCGTGTCTTGCGGCGGGGGATTTTTTTATAAAAAAGCCTCGGCCGGCTATGATACTGATTGATAATTGTGGTGCAGCTTCGCCGCATATCTGATACTGATGGGCACCTCTAAAAACCTCTTGCCGCCCATTCGCACCGCCCTAAAGCCGTCATATTGCACAAATTTTCCTTGACATACGACAGTATGCCTGCGAAAAATTTGTACAATCTGCCGACTTTATGTCGGCACGCCTGAAC
>JAFTAG010000191.1 GCA_017458655.1 Ruminiclostridium sp.
CGGGAGCTTGAAGAGCTCGAGAAGGAGGGCAAGGCGTTGGTTCTCGCCCCCGAAAAAGACTACGGGATCGGCCGCACCGAGAATGACCCGAGGATACTGCTGCCCTACGAAAAAGAAGGTCACGACTATTGTGAAAAACAGCTCGACCGCATACGCGAATTCATACAAGCCCCATAAACCGCATAACCGTGCACATTTGCGCACCAAAAATCAACAGACCCGATTTTCCCTTTTGTGAAAAATCGGGTCATTTGATTAAATAAAATATGATAATCGTTTCAGTTGAATTTTCACGAAAAAACTCCGCTTTTGCCGAAATCCGTCACCCCTCTGTGAAAATCAGCCCACCGGATTTTTCACAAAGAGAGGAGTTTTTGAGAATGGGGGCGCTGCCCCTGACCCCCGGAAAAGATGAGATTTTAAACAGGATAACGACCGGTCATTAGGAGAACTCACTTAAATTACGGAAAATTAAAAAAAACTCTTGATTTTTTCAACAAAATAGTTTATAATATATTGAAGGTGATTGCAATGGAAAGACTTGGACAGCTTACATTGCTTTTATCATTAAAAGCATTGCTCGAAGAAGGAAAGACAGACAAAGCGCTTGAACTCATAAACGAAGTCATAAGCGAAGCTAAAAAAGCTAACTGAATTAAGTAATACAGAAATTCAGAGCCTTTGAATATGAACACAGACCCCGTGCAAGGTCGTGTTGTGAACCATGTCAGGCGGGGAACCGAGCAGCATTAAGCAAATTTTCGGCTTGTGTGCGGCAAGTTTGTGTTCATAATCAAGGGCTTTGAGTTTGATTTTTCGGAAAGGAAAGGAACGGGTCGGTATGGCATATCTCGCACTATACAGAAAATACCGCCCGCGCACCTTCGATGATGTCATATCGCAGGAGCATATCACCACTACTCTGAAAAATCAGCTGAAAAACGGCCAGTCCTCCCACGCCTACCTCTTTACCGGCTCGCGAGGAACGGGAAAGACCACCTGCGCGAAGATACTCGCGAAGGCCCTCAACTGCACCAATCTGCAGGACGGGAACCCCTGTCTCGAATGCGATATCTGCAAGAGCATAGACGAGGATTACTCCGATATCACCGAGATAGACGCAGCTTCCAACAACGGTGTCGGCGATGTCCGCGACTTAAAGGAAGAATCCTTCTACGCGCCGATGTCGGGCAAGTACAAGGTCTATATCATTGACGAGGTACACATGCTCTCGACCGCGGCGTTCAACGCGCTCTTAAAGCTTATCGAGGAGCCCCCCGCACACGTCGTGTTCATTCTCGCGACTACAGAGGTGCATAAAGTTCCCGCGACGATACTTTCGCGCTGCCAGCGGTTCGAATTCAGACGGATAGACATAAACGACAGCAAAGCCCGTTTACTGCACGTTGCGGAGCTTGAAGGAAAGAAACTCACCGACGACGCAGCATTCCTGATATCCAAAATATCCGAGGGCGGTATGCGCGACGCGCTTTCCCTGCTCGACCAGTGCTTCTCGCTCAGCGACGAGGTCACTGCCGATATCGTCCGCGAATGCGCCGGTATCTCCGGCAGCGGCTATCTGTTCAGCATCGCGGAGCTGATACTTGCGGAAAACTCAGCCGATCTGCTGATAACGCTCGACGAGCTTATCTCAAAGTCAAAAGATGTTACAAGGCTGTGTGAGGAACTTATCTCCCACTACAGATGCCTTATGCTGATAAAAGCGGGCGCCGACGCGCTCACCGTGCGGGTAACTGCCGACGATATGGAGCAGTATAAGGAGCAGTGCGGAAGATATTCCCTCGAACAGATAATGCGGTGTCTGTCGATACTCAGCGACACTCTCTCGTCAATGGGCAGAGTAAAGACCCCCGCCCTGCTGCTCGAAATGTGCTTTATAAAGCTTTGTACACCCTCGCTCGATACCGATGAAAATTCGATAAATGTACGGCTCGAAAGTCTCGAGAGGAAAATTTCGGAAGCTCCCGTATATTATAATAGTATATCGGGTGAGCAGCCGGAAAAAACTCCCGCGGCAAAAAGACCCGCCGAAAAGCAGAAGGCCGCATTTATCCCGCCTGTATCCGATGATATACCGACGACGCCCGTTGTTTCCGACAGCTCCGCGCTTGCTCCTCTTACGATATGGAACGATATTGTCGAGAGCCTCCCGATGGAGATACAGCTCGGCATTGACGGCACCACTGCATTCATCAGCGGCGATAACGTTATAATCGACGGCGGAAATCTCGCAGTGACGGCAGCTACCAAAGATTACCGCGAGACCATACAGAAAGTGCTTTCGGCAAGGCTCGGCAGAAATGTGGCGGTTTTGTCAAAAGGCGCGGCAGGACTTCCCGACACGGGAAAGCAGGAAAAACCCGATAAAGTAAGAATTTTCATTGACCTGGCACGGTCAAAGGGAATTACAATAAAGGAAAAATAAGCGGCATAAGACCCGCTAAAAGAAAGGAATAAAGAAAATGAAAGCAAGAATACCCCAGGGATACGCAAACAAAGGCGCACAGAATATGAACGCTATGGTAAAGCAGGCTCAGAAGATGCAGGAGGATATCCAGAAGGTGCAGGAAGAGCTTGAAACAAAGGAATATACCGAAACAGCGGGCGGCGGAATGATAGAGCTGACCATGACCGGCGGCAGAGTGCTCAAATCCGTCAAGCTCAACCCCGAGATCGTTGACAAGGACAGCATCGAGGACCTGCAGGATACCATCGTTGCAGGCGTAAACGCTATCATCCAGAAGATAGACGAGGAAAGCGCAGCCGAAATGGAGAAAGTAACAGGCGGCGTAAGCTTCCCCGGCCTGTTCTGATATGGCCGAATACAACTCTGTTCCGCTCGTCACAGCGGCGGAGCAGTTCGCGAAGCTCCCGGGCATAGGTATGAAGACCGCGCAGCGGCTCGCTTACTTTATGCTCAACCAGCCGGTCGAGGACGTCGAGCTTTTCACGTCGGAAATACTTAATGCCCGAAAAAGCGTCCATTGCTGCAATATCTGTCAGAATTTCACGAACACGGAAAAGTGCTCGATATGCGATGACGACAGGCGCGACAGAAAAACGATCTGTGTGGTGGAAGCTCCGAAGGACGTTTCCGCGCTCGAACGGGCGGGCGGCTATAACGGCGTTTATCACGTCCTGCACGGGCTCCTTTCGCCTATGGATAACATCGGCCCCAACGATATCCGCATAGCGGAGCTTATGAAGCGGCTGGCGGGCGATGTTACCGAAGTTATCATGGCTACTAACCCTACAGTTGAGGGCGAAACTACCGCGTCTTACATCAGCCGTATGATAAAGCCTCTCGGCATTAAGGTGACAAGGCTTGCCTACGGACTTCCTGCGGGGTCGTCCCTTGAATATGCCGATGATGTGACGCTGCAGAAGGCTATTGAGAATCGGAACGAACTGTAAGTTTTTATTCTTCATCTAAAGATGAAGAATAAAAAAATTGACAATTGATAATTGATAATTGATAATTAACAATTGTGGTACGGCTTCGCCGTGATCTGAATAGTGACGAGACCCGAAACTTATCATTCTTCTAAAAAAATCAATATAAATATCGTAGTTTTCCCCCGCTTTGAGCAGGGGAAAATTTTTTGGTGTGGAAAACTTTATGCCAGAATTATAATTATTATGTAAAAATTACTCAGAAAACAACTTTTTTGTGAATATTATATAAAAGTTTTCAATATCATTGTTAAAATAGACGGTAAAATTAATCCCGTTTTCTCTTGAAAAAATCACAGGTTTATGATACAATAATATTTGTCTATCACTTGTATTTATTATAGGTTAATATATAAAGGTACATCTTAATGGAAGGAAAGAGAAAATGAACGAAGAAGCAAAAGAGAGCAAGCTCAATTCATTCAGTGACGTGTTTGAGCTGATGAAGGCGAGGCTTGACATCACCGAGACCGCGAAGAACCTTTTTATCGATCCTATCAAGCCGATAAAGCTTAACAACCGCACAGCAGTGCTGTTTATCTCAAACGATTGGGTGAAATCTCTCGTAAAGGAAAACTACGACGAGATATTCAAGAAAAATCTGAGGGATATACTCGGTTTTGAGGTGGAGATCGAATATGTCACAAACGACGACCACTCGGTAACTCCCGAGGAGATCGTGCGCGTGTCAGACCCTATCCCCGAGCTGGACGACGACCCCTACGCAAAGACGAGACTTCACGAGACGGAAGAGAACAGCAACTACAAATACACGTTCGACACCTTCATCGTCGGCGAGAGCAACAAGCTCGCAAGCTCGGCGTGCCGTTCGATAGCGCAGGGCAACGCTGTTTTCAACCCGCTGTATATCTACAGTCAGCCCGGCCTCGGAAAGACCCACCTGCTGTATGCGATAAAGAACGAGGTGGAATCGAGACACCCGGAATACAATGTTGTATATGTGTCCGCGGAAACCTTCGTGAATGAATTTGTCAACAGCGTAAAGATGAACTCCACCGAGGATTTCAAGAAAAAATACAGAAACGCGGAAATGCTGCTCGTTGACGATGTGCAGTTCTTCTCCGGCAAGAAGGAATCCCAGAATGAGCTTTTCCACACGTTCGAGGAGCTCAACCGCCGCGGCAAGAAGATAATCTTCACGTCCGACCGCCCCCCGAAAGAGATAAACGACATCGAGAACAGACTGATAACAAGGTTCGAGTGGGGACTTCTCACGGATATCGCAGCTCCGGAGTTCGAGACGAGACTTGCGATAATCAAACGCAAGGCGGAGCTTATGGACTTAAAGATCCCGAACAATGTTATGGAGTATATGGCGGACAAGCTGAAAAACAATATCCGTCAGATAGAGGGCGCGATAGTAAAGATGTACCATATCGTGTTCCTCACGGGCAACACCCCGACTATCCTTATGGCGCAGAACATCATAAAGGACGTAATGACCGAGCAGCAGCCAGTGCCGGTAACGGTAGATCACGTCATAACCGATGTATCGCATATATTCAATGTTTCCCCCGAGGAAATGAAGTCGAAAAACCGCAATTCCCAAGTCTCCACCGCAAGACAGGTCGCAATGTACGTTATCAGCAAGGTAACAGACCTCTCCTACACCTCGATCGGTAAAGAGTTCGGAGGCAGAGACCATTCAACTGTAGTCTATGCCACCAACAAGGTTAAAAAGGTAATGCAGCACGACCCCGCCTACAGAGCCACAGTAGAAGACTTGATAAAGAACATCAGCAATACCTGAGAGAGAAGAGAGAGACAGAGAGAAGAACAGAAGGGGGCTCTGCCCCCTGACCCCTGCCAAAGGGGCCTAACGCCGGGTCTGTCGGTCAGCCCCTCTGGCACTTCGTGCCACCTCCCCTGTAGGGGAGACACCTCTGGACTCTCCGCGCCAGCCACTGCAGGATGCAGTGCAGGTTGTCGTCAAAGCGCGCACGGATGCGCGCCTACAAACGACAACCCGGTGACACGCTACACCCGACAGGCCCGTTTGCGACATTCATCAGACTTGACAGGTACTGCGGCCATATAGTAACATCTATACGTTAATAGACATATATCAGAGCTTGCGTTCCTATTAAAGATTTTGCAATTGAGATAGCGGCGCACAAGGTACCTGCGAGTTTAAAACCCCGCAATATTCTTTTCCTTTCTTCGGCTAATTGCGCCACACAGCAGCAGGCTTGGATTGTCAAGGGGGAGGCTTCAAAATTTTTTTCATCCAGATAACAGAATGAAAAAAAATTTGGAGTACCCTTGACAATTCAAGGCTGTCTGCTGTATAATTGACAAGCCGAAGAAAAAAAGAATGAACCGGACTGTTAAATCTGTTGATACTCCTTCTCCCCCATAACAAAAGATCATCAAACTGTATCATTCACCATATAAAAGCGATTACATATCAGAGAATATAGTAAAATATTTACAAATCATTTTACCTCATTTTATATCACCGATTTATTACAATAAAGAAAATTATCAACAATTCTCTCAACAAAAAATCCCCACCCGGACGGTAAAAGTTCAAATGTAAAAAAGTTGAAAACGGGTTCAACACTTTCGACTTTTACATAACTTTTTTCTCAACCGGGTAAATGCGGGCACAATGCAAACTAACGACATTCTCCACACATTTCCCGCCCCTATAACCAATACCAAAAAATATATATCTGTTTTGATTTTTAAAAGAAAAAAATAATTTCACCGAAAGGAACTAACGGAATGAAATTTACTATCGACAGAAGCACATTATCCGATGCTCTGACAAATGCTTCAAAAGCAAGTGCGGTACATTCTACCATTCCCGCACTTGAGGGCGTTTTGATATGTCTTAAAAACAATGTTATCACAATAACGGGCTATGATCTTGAAATGGGGATAAAATGTATGACCTCCCCGACCGAGGCTGTCGAAGACGGCGAGATCGTGGTAAACGCCAAGATCTTCGGCGAAATGATAAGAAAGATGCCGGCGGGTCTTGTGGAAGTATATTCCGACGGCGACAATGTAACGATAAGCTCCGGAACGATAATTTATAACGTTGTGGGAGTTTCCGGCGATAATTACCCGAATATCCCGGAGCTGAAAAACGACATATCTTTTCAGGTCGATGAAAGCGTTATGAAAAGTATGATCCGCCAGACCATACACGCGGTAGCTCTTACCGATATCAAGCCCGTCCACATGGGAAGCAAGTTCCACATTGAGAACAATATCCTCAGCGTGGTATCGGTTGACGGCGTGAGAATGGCGAAGCGCATCGAGCCTGTGGAATACAATGATATAGATTTCGTAGTTCCGAAGAAAACTCTTGACGAATTTATGAAAATGCTGTCGGACGAGCCGAACGACAAGAAGATATCGATCTGCATCGACCGCAATCAGATATGCTTCTCGAAAGAAGATTACATAATAATTTCCCGTCTGCTGGAAGGCAACTTTATCGACTACGACAAAATTATGAATTTTGAGGAAAAGATGACGGCGATAGTCAACGCGAACGATTTTTCTACCGCGCTTGACAGAACTCTGCTGCTCAATACCGATAAATACAAATGCCCGGTAATTTGTTCATTTGAGGACGATAAGCTGCACATCGACATCAAGACC
>JAFTAG010000192.1 GCA_017458655.1 Ruminiclostridium sp.
AAGGGTTCCCCTCTCTCCCCGAACCCCTCTCTTCCTTTCGAAAAAACTGTATTGGCTTCGCAGTTTAATTTGAGAGCAACTGCTCCTATTGCAGGATTGTGCGCACTCGGACAGCACAACACAGCCCGCCGCAAGAAGTCACCCATTCCCTCGTCGAGCCGAGCGCCCGACCCGGCAGAAGGTACGAGCTTGTTCTTTTCTACAGTGACCTGACGTACAGAGAGTACCCCGATGTGAGCGCGACAGCGATAAATCGGAGCTTTCCCGCTTAATTCCGTCGCTGTCTCGTCAAAGAGGCTGCCTGCACAAAAAATGTCTTGATTGCACCGAACTTTACATAAACAAAATACGCTTACGCATACTGCACTCCCGCAGCCTTCTTTGACAAGACGGCGATACGCGCCCTTTAGCGCCTCGGTACGAGACGCCATACTTCTCCGTCGCTTCGGACGGAAAGTAAGTCGCCACGCAGGCAGAGAGCTGCGAAAGAGGCACAATACTTCCTGCGGGCGAAAAGAAAACACACTGCACCCCGGCGGGCAGCCGTAACTGCACCCCGGCGAGCAAAAAATAAAAATTTATACCGAGGTGAAAATAAATGTCTGTAGCTGTACTCGGAGCCGGAGTCTCCGGCCTCTCCGCCGCACGAATGCTCAAAGATAAGGGACACGATGTGACCGTTTACGAAAAGAACGGGACTGTGGGGGGGCTTGCTCGCACACGGTCCACCGACGGGTATTTGTACGACCCCCACGGTGGGCACATCTTCAATTCCAAGCACCCCGAGGTGACAGAGTGGGTGTTCTCGATGATGCCGAAGGAGAAGTGGCAGTTCACGCCGCGCAACGCCAAGATATATATGAACGGGAGGTTCGTGTCTTATCCGTTCGAGCTGTCGCTCGGCGAGCTCGATGTCGATACCGCCATAGACTGCGCGCTCGGATTTATGGACGCGCAGAAGGGCGCCGAGCCCGATAACTTCCGCGACTGGCTGACGTGGAATTTCGGCGAGGGTATCGCGAACGCTTATATGATACCGTATAACGAGAAGATATGGGCATTCCCGCTCGAGGATATGGAGACCGGCTGGATGCGCGGAAAGATGCCGCTGCCGTCAAAGAAGGATGTGCTTCGGTCGCTGTATCTCAAAGACCCCACCGAACGCAATATGCCGCACTCGACATTCTATTACCCGCTTGTCGGCGGCATACAGACGATGACAGATACGATAGCCGAAGGGCTGAAAATACATACCGGCTGCCCTGTGGAACACGTAGAGAAGCGTGACGGAAAGTGGTATATCAACGGCGAGGGAGGCTATGATACCGTGATATCCACGATACCGCTGCCCGTGCTGCCGAAGGTGATGAAGCTCCCAACACAGGTCACGGAGCTTATCGGGAAGCTTAAATACAACAGCCTCACAACGGTGCTGTTCGACTGCCCCGAAACGGATATAACGTGGCTGTATGTGCCGTCGCACGAATACAGGTCGCACCGTATCGGCTACCAGAGCACGCTCACGCCCAACGCCTGCCCCGCGGGAAGCAAGGGCTGCGGCGCGCTCGAGATCATCGGCGAAAAGTTCACGGTCGATGAAAGCTTTGAGAAGCGCACCGATATACTGCCCGCCGAGCTCGGTTTCAGAAAAGCCCTCGACTGC
>JAFTAG010000193.1 GCA_017458655.1 Ruminiclostridium sp.
CAAGCTGACAGAGGGCGGACGGGACTTCTCCGGCGGTCAGCGTCAGAGATTGGAAATTGCCCGTGTCCTCGCGCAGGACCCCACGATAATCGTCATGGACGAAGCGACTTCGGCTCTTGATGCAAAAACGGAGTATGATGTCGTGAACGCAGTCAAGCAGCGTGATATCACCTGCATCGTTATCGCCCACAGGCTTTCGACGATACGCGACTGTGATGAGATAATCGTGTTCGATCACGGCAAGGTCGTTGAGCGCGGAACACATGAGGAACTTATGGCGCTGAACGGAGCTTATACGAAGCTCGTGACAAGCGAATAAGGAGGTGCGTATAAATGGGTTGGTTTGACGAACAGATAAAAGACCGTATGCGTGCCGACAACGAGGTGTTCGAGGATTCGTTTATCCGCGCCGCCGGAGTTATCATGGGACGAAAGCTGTCCGCCGCAATGAACGATCAGAGACAGGCGACGACGGACGCTATCGGAGAGATACTGAAATGTTATCACATCAGACCCCGCGAGGTTCCGGACAGCATAACGGATATGAACGATACGCTTGAATTCCTGCTCCGCCCGCACGGGATAATGCGCAGGAATGTCGAGCTTGAAAAGGGCTGGTACAAGGACGCTTCCGGACCTATGATCGGTACGCTCAAAGAGGACGGAAGTATTGTTGCGCTTATACCGACGGGAATGACGCATTACAGCTATTTCAATGTGAAGTCGGGCAAGCGCGTGACATTGAACAGCAAGACCGAGAAGCTGATAGACAAAGAAGCTATCGCGTTTTACAAGCCGTTTCCGTCGAAAAAGATCGGAATCGCGGGACTGCTGCGGTATATCGTTGACAACATTCGCCCCGCGGACGTGGCGCTTGTGGTCATCGCAACGATCGTGGTCACGCTGATAGGATTTCTTACCCCGAAGCTCAACGAAATGCTGTTTTCGGACGTGCTTACTTCGGGAACAACGCGCGGACTGCTCGCGATCGCGGTATTCATCGTGTGCGTATCGCTGAGCTCGCTGCTGCTCGGAACGGTCAAGGGTATGTTAATGTCGCGGCTCAAAACGCGACTTTCCCTGTCGGTGCAGGCGGCAACTATGATGCGAATGTTAGCCTTACCCGCGAGCTTCTTCAAGAACTACGGCTCCGGAGAGCTCGCAAACCGTTCGCAGTACATAAACCTGCTTGTGGAGCGGCTTCTCGACATCGTGCTGACTACGGGCTTAACGTCGCTTTTCTCGCTCGCGTACATCTCGCAGATCTTCGCGTATGCGCCCGCACTTGTGGCTCCCGCGCTTGTCGTGATAATCTCAACTGTCATTATTTCGGCAATCTCCGCGCTGCTGCAAATTCGCGTATCACAGCAGCAAATGGAGCTTGCTTCAAAGGAAAGCGGTATGTCGTACGCGCTGATCTCCGGCATACAGAAAATAAAGCTGTCGGGCGCGGAAAAGAGGGCGTTCGCGCGGTGGGGCAACACCTACACAAAGAGCGCGAAGCTGCTCTATGACCCGCCGATGTTCCTGAAAGTCAACGCAGTCTTCACGACTGCGATCTCGCTTGTCGGAACGATCATCATCTACTATGCGGCGGTCAGGAGCGGAGTTTCGGTGTCCGAATACTACGCTTTTAACGTCGCTTACGGAATGGTGTCCGGCGCGTTCTCGGCGCTCGCGGGAATTGCTCTGACGGCGGCGCAGGTAAAGCCGATACTCGATATGGCGCGTCCGATACTCGACGCAGAACCCGAAGTCGCGGAGGAAAAGCAGGTCGTCGAGCGGCTTATGGGCGGCATTGAGCTGAACAACGTGACATTCGCGTACAACCCTGATATGCCGAACGTGCTTGACGGTGTTTCGCTTAAAATAAGCCCCGGACAGTATGTGGCGATATGCGGCAAGACGGGCTGCGGAAAATCAACGCTTATGCGAATAATGCTCGGCTTTGAGAAGCCGCAGAGGGGCGGTGTGTTCTATGACGGAAAAGACCTCGAACGCATAGATCTTAAATCCCTGCGCCGCAAGATCGGAACGGTAATGCAGGCGGGAAAGTTGTTCACGGGCGACATCTACTCGAACATAGTCATCACGAACCCGCGCCTGACGCTCGATGACGCTTGGGAAGCCGCAGAAATGGCGGGCTTCGCGGACGATATCCGCAGTATGCCTATGGGAATGTTCACGCTTATTTCCGAGGGTCAGGGCGGCATCTCCGGCGGACAGAGACAGAGACTTCTTATCGCCCGCGCTATCGCACCGAAGCCGAGAATACTGATGTTCGATGAAGCGACCAGCGCGCTCGACAACATCACGCAGAAGGTAGTTTCGGAGTCTCTCGAGAAGCTGAAATGCACGAGAATAGTTATCGCGCACAGGCTTTCGACGATCAAGCAATGCGACAGGATAATCGTGCTTGACAAGGGCAAGATCATCGAGGACGGCAGCTACGACGAGCTGATAGCGAAGAAGGGCTTTTTCGCGGAGCTTGTCGAGCGGCAGAGGGTCGATACATAAACAGAAAGGAAGATTTTATGACACTTGAAGGACTTTACAACAAGGTAATGTCGAGCCGCGACATTATGGCTGAATTTGTGAAAGCGTCGGGAACAGATACACTTTCCGAGTTTGCGGAAAGGCACGGCTGTACAGCTACGGATATTGAGATACGTCGGTTTTTCATTGCAAAATGTGAGGGAGAGATACCCGATGAAGAGCTTGAAATAGCTGCTGGCGGAGCCGTGGATTTTGCAAAACTATTTGATAGGATACATAATGTCGGTTTTAACAAGTAATTATGACGAAAGGAACGAAATACTATGACAGTAAATGCACTCAAAGAAGGAACAAAGCTCACAATAGAGGCAGAGGGAAAGCTCGGAACGACCTCCGCGCCGGAGCTTGAAAAGGCGGTAAAGAACAACATAGACGGTGTGACCGAGCTTGTGTTCGATTTTGCAAAGCTTGAATATATGGCTTCGGCGGGGCTGCGTGTTCTGCTGTCCTCGGCAAAGGTGATGAAAAAGCAGGGCAGTATGAAGATAATCAATGTCACGCCACCAGTTATGGAAGTGTTTACTTTTACGGGAATGGCGGACATACTTGATATTGAAGCTATATAACGGGAGACATTATGGAAAAAAAGAAGAAAAAAATATCGCGGATAATAACCGTAAGGCTATTTATCGCGGTATTCGCAGCATTTATCATTTCATCTGCCGTGACATACAATATGCTTTATTCGCGATGTGAAGAGAAAGCGGATGAGCTGTTGATATTCAGCTATTCTGGTTTGGTCGTTGATATGAAAAGCAGTATAGAGGCTGAGCTGTATAATTATTCCTTTTCGTCGTATCTTGATCTGTACTTAACAGAGGGAGAGGACGGCTTTAGAGAGATCTTGCAAGGCTCCAATTACTCCTATGTCGCGAGTAAGGACGGTATTATCCGTATCAGCGGAAACGAGAGCTTTATAGGCAGGAATATAAGAGAACTTCAATATGTGTCCGGTATGCTCGATGACCTTTTTGCCCAGAATCCGAGCGCGGGAACATTTTACGTGACTCCGTGTCCGGTCAGAACGCTCGACGGCTCGACGGAATTGTACTATGTGCTTATGGTACACCCCGATATGCCCGATGCTGTCATAGCGATAGCGTTTAACAAAAACTCATATGAGGAAAGCGCTCAATACGTTGCAAGCAACGTGTCTTTAAACAATAATATCGGCATCACCGGTTATGTGCTTATGATAAATAAGGAACAGACTATCCTCACTCCGTTTGAAAGCATTGACGGCGACCTGTACATGGCAGCGTTCCCATATCCCGAACTTATCGAAGAGTACGAGACGGGGACCAATGAAAACATCGAGGATATCCCGTATCAGATGAGGGTCAACGGGGAGTCTGAAACGACCGATAATTATAAAGTTATGTTTGGAAAAGGAGTTTTTTGGCAAGAGGAATGCTACTACTGTCTTACCGATATTTATGGTATATATACACTATGTCTGTACCCTTCTGCCGAGGCTCTCGAACAAGTAAACAGTACGATAGGCTTTATCATACTGCTTGAGGCGATCATATTTGCGGTGCAGTTTATCGTCCTGAGTCTGCTGATAAAGCGCAGAGTGGTCAGGAAGCTCGATTCCGTCAACGCTTCGCTCGATAAGATAACCGCGGGCGACCTTGAAGAAAAGGTCGAGGTGCGCGATACTTATGAATTCGACACTCTCTCTACCGACATTAACGCGACTGTTGACAGATTAAAGGAATACATAGCGGAGGCTGCCGCGCGTATCGACGCAGACTTGGCTGTCGCAAAGGCTATACAAAGCTCCGCGCTGCCGAACGTGTTCCCGCCGTTCCCCGAAAGAAAGACCTTCGAGCTGTACGCAAGTATGAACGCGGCAAAGGAGGTCGGCGGCGATTTCTACGACTTTTTCATGATCGACAGCAATACGCTTGGTTTCCTCATTGCCGACGTTTCGGGCAAGAGCATACCCGGCGCGATGTTTATGATGACCTCGAACACCGTGATAAAGAGCCTTGCGGAAAGCGGACTGCCGCCCGCCGAGGTATTCACACAGGCTAATGAGAAGCTCTGCGAGGGCAACGAAGCGGAGATGTTCGTGACCGCTTGGCTCGGATATCTTGATCTTACTACGGGACTTGTGCGCGTGGCAAACGCCGGACATAATCCGCCCGTGCTTATCCGCGAGGGCAAAGCCGAGTATGTGATCCTGAAGCCCGGTCTTATGCTCGCGGGAATGGACGGTGTCCGTTACAAGGAGCAGACCTTGCAGCTGCAAAAGGGCGATATGCTGTATCTCTACACGGACGGCGTTACCGAGGCTATGGACAAGGACGAGGAGCAGTACGGCGAGGAAAGACTGCAAAAGCTGCTGTCATTCGGTGAGAATTACCCCGCTCCGTCCGAGAAGAACGGCATTGTTGAACCTGTCTGCGATATGGTAACGGCAGATGTGGCAAAGTTCACGAACGGCGCGGAGCAGTCGGACGATATTACGATGCTTTGCGTGAGATTTCTGGGAGGTGAATGAGGTGAAAGAGCTTACAATTGAAGCGACACCGGAGAATGTCGATACGGTCATAGAATTTGTTGATGAAATGCTCGAAGAATACGGCTGCGGAATGAAGGAGCAAATGGCGATAGATGTGGCTATCGACGAGCTTTTCGCAAATATCGCGCACTATGCTTATAATCCCGAGACCGGCTATGCTACCGTGCGCGTCGATGTTTTAAAAGACCCGCTTTCCGTTGAGGTGACATTCATCGACAACGGCAGGCAGTATGACCCGCTCGCGAAGGAGGATCCCGACACGACGCTTTCTCTTGAAGAACGAGAGATCGGCGGTATGGGCATATTCATCGTGAAAAAGAGCATGGACGCGGTGAACTATGAGTACAAGGACGGGAAGAATATTCTGACTATCAAAAAGAATATATGAACAAAAGGAAGGATAAATAATGAAAAATAAAAAACAGGTCATGGCGGTGCCGTTCGCCTGCTTTATAGGAGTCTGTGCGGTCTGCGTTATCGGCATAATCATAGGCTCATTCTGTGACCTTGCGATAGACGAGGCACTTGCCAACAAGACGGATATCGGTACATTCTTCGCCACATACGGGCTGTATTTCGCTTACTGTCTGTTTCCCGCCGCGGGAATGTGCCTGTTCAAGGGACTTTCCAAAAAGGGCGGAAATTATAAGATGCTCGCTTGGGTAATGCTCATTGTCGGGTATTACATGGCTGTATTCTACAGCAACAATTACTTCGGGAAGCATGTGAGAGCGCTGTTCGGCTACACCGCCGGAGAGAGCTCGCCCTTGCTCTCGGTATTGAGCTGGGGCTTCTGGGTAGTGCTGTATGCTTGGGTGCCGATAGTGTGCTATTTCCTGTTCGATGATGTTGACCCCGACAAGCTCATAGCGGTCGGCGCGGCGATACTCGCCGCGGGTATAGTTGCGGACAACGTCGATACATGGCTAAAGCAGGTCGGTTCAAGACCGCGCTACAAGTATCTGTTAACGCTCGACGAGCCCGCAAGCGAATACCGCAATTGGTGGCAGATGATACCTAACCTCGCCGGCAGCAACGACAGCTTCAAGAGCTGGCCGAGCGGTCACATGATGATATCCTCTATGATATTCTCGCTCCCGATGCTCGCCGATGTATGCAAAAAACGGAGCACGACGAAAAATATCGTATGCTTCGCGCTTGCCTGCGTGTATATTGTCATCTGCGGCTATAACCGGATACACATGACAAATCACTTTCTGTCGGACGTCTGCTTCGGAATACTGTTCACATATCTCATTTTTTCCGTGATATGCTCGGCGTTTATGAAAACAGTAAGAAAAAAAGATTAAACAGAGACCGGCTATGAACAAAAGAGCGGCGATGATCGTCACATGACAATCATCGCGTTTGCAGCGTATCTGTTTTCGGGCGGCGTAGTGACTCGGGAGCGGACATTCCTGTACCGCAGCCCGAAAGGAGCAGGGCGGCGCAGAGTGTTAATGCAATAAATGTATGTTTGTTTCTCATATTTTTATCCCGTATCAGCTAAAATTCACTTTATACATATTGATGCCGTAAAGTGCGTTTTCATCATATTCATCGGGGACGTAGTCAAAAAAGTTGAATGCTTCCTCCACCTTGCCCGGAACGATCATGACTTTGTTATGCCGGGGTATCTCCTGCTCTGTGAACAAGACAAATTCTAAATATCCCCTTGTACGCACGGCGGTCACCTTGTCGAGCTCCAGCCCGAAGTCTTCGATAGCCGCTTTCATCTGCGGGTCATTCCCGGAGATATCCAGAAAAATATCGAGAGACACATCTTCCTCACCTATTTCTTTCAGCTCGCCGTCCGCAGTGCAGACTATAAATTGCGGCAGGTGTATCTCATAGCGGCTTGCGGAATTTACCC
>JAFTAG010000006.1 GCA_017458655.1 Ruminiclostridium sp.
GAATATAACTGCGCGGATTCGGTGTGGCCGTGCCACCGCCGGGGCAAGGGCCTGCGTTAGGCCCCTTTGGCAGGGGTATGGGGGCAGCGCCCCCATTCTCAAAATCTCTTCCTCTCGAGCGTCAGCGACCTTCTCACACCGCTGCGAGGCCGGCTTTGAGATCTTCGAGGATATCGTCTATGCTTTCGAGGCCTACCGAGAAGCGCACCATACCGCCGTTGATGCCTGCGGCGACAAGCTGTTCATCGGTGAGCTGGCGGTGTGTGGCGCTCGCGGGGTGGAGCACGCAGGTACGGATATCGGCAACGTGCACCTCATTCGAGGCAAGCTTGAGCGAATCCATAAAGCGCACGGCAGCGCTGCGGCCGCCCTTGATGACGAACGAGATGACGCCGCTGCAGCCGAGCGGGAGATACTTCTTCGCGAGCTCGTGATAGGGATTGCTCTCGAGACCGGGGTAGTTGACGGATTCGACCTTTTCGTGCGCTTCGAGGAACCTCGCGACCGTCATCGCGTTCTCGCAGTACTGCTTCATTCTGACCGCGAGCGTTTCAAGACCGAGATTGAGATAGAATGCCGACTGTGCCGACGGGTAGCAGCCGAAGTCGCGCATGAGCTGCATACGCGCCTTGACGATGTAGGCCGCCTTGCCGTAAGCCTTTGTGTAGATCGTCCCGTGGTAGCTCTCGTCCGGCTCGGTGAACTCGGGGAACTTCCCGTTCGTCCAGTCGAAATTGCCCGAATCGACGATAACGCCGCCGACCTGCACCGCGTGGCCGTCCATATATTTCGACGTGGAATGCGTCACTATGTCGGCGCCGAATTCTATCGGGCGGCAAAGTATCGGCGTCGGGAAGGTATTGTCAACGATCAGCGGTACGCCGTGTGCATGTGCGGCTTTCGCAAACTTTTCGATGTCGAATACCGTAAGCGCGGGATTTGCTATCGTCTCGCCGAATACCGCTCTGGTATTGGGCTTGAACGTGGCGTTCAGCTCCTCCTCGGTCGCGTCCGGGGAAACGAATATGCACTCGATGCCCATTCTGGGAAGCGTTACCGCGAAGAGGTTGATAGTTCCGCCGTAGATAGCCGTTGTGGAAATGAAGCTGTCACCGGCTTTGAGGATATTCAGCAGGCTGAGCAGGCTTGCCGCCTGACCCGAGGAGGTACACATCGCGCCGACGCCGCCCTCGAGTGCCGCTATCTTTTTCTCGACCGCCATAACGGTGGGATTTTCAAACCGCGAGTAGATAAGGCTTATCGTCGGGTCGTCGAATACCGCGGCCACGTCGTCGGTGGAATCGTAAACGTAGGTCGTGCTCTGCACGATAGGCACTACGCGCGGCTCGGTGTTTTTGGGCGTATAGCCCGCATGAAGACATTTGGTTTCGATGTTCATTGTTATGTTCCGCACCTTTCAAGGTGCATCTCCTTTCACTTTGATATGATTTTGCGAAGCAAGACCCGGCTGCTCCAAACAGGAGCATCGGGCTCATCACTCCTTGACTTTCATAAGTTTTGAAACTTCATTGAATTCGGTCATTATCTCCTCGTCGGGAGCCTTTGTGGCAAGCGAGACCGCAACATCGACCGCAAGCGCTACCGCAAACGCGGGGAGGAGCTCGTAGATGCCGAAAGCTCCGCCGATGGGCGCTATGAGGAACTTCCAGACGAATATCATTACGCCGCCCGCGACCATTCCGGCACCCGCGCCCCACTTGTTTGAGCGCTTCCACAGCAGAGCGAGCAGCATTACGGGGCCGAAGGTGGCTCCGAAGCCCGCCCACGCGAACGATACGACACCGAAAATGGTGCTGTCCTTATCCCACGCGATGAAGACTCCCACCGCCGCGATAACGAGAAGCACGACTCTCGCGACGATCATTGACGCCTTGTCGGAGAGCTTAACTCCGAACAGGCCTTTGAGCAGGTTCTCGGAGGCGCTCGACGATGCCGCAAGAAGCTGTGAGTCGGCGGTGGACATCGTGCAGGCGAGTATGCCCGCGAAGATAAGACCCGCGAATATCGCCATTAAAACGCCGTTTTCCTTCATCAAAAACGCGATCTTGATGATAGCGGTCTCGGATTCCGAACCGGTGGTGAGCGTCGGAATGCTGCCCTGTGCGCTAAGCGCGTTCGCGATGATACCGATGAAGATCGCGATGGCCATAGAGATGACCACCCACACGGAAGCTATGCGGCGGGAGGTCTTGATCTTGTTGTGATCCTTGATAGCCATAAAGCGCAGCAGGATATGCGGCATACCGAAGTAGCCGAGCCCCCACGCGAGCGTCGATATCACGCTCAGGAAGCCGAAGGGCGAAGCGGTGTTGTCGGCGGCGTTGTGGTTCTCTGTCAGCGTGAGGAAGCCCGACAGCCCCTTTGCGTTCTCCAATACGCTGTCAAGACCGCCCGCCGTGTTTATGCCGAAGATAACGACGATAACGAGCGCCGTGGTCATTACTATGCTCTGGATAAGGTCGGTGGTGCTTGCCGCGAGGAATCCGCCTATACTTGTGTAAAGTATGATGATACCGGCGCTTATCAGCATCGCCATGTGGTAATCCCAGCCGAAAAGCTGCTCAAAAAGCTTGCCGCACGCGGAAAATCCCGACGCGGTGTAGGGAATGAAGAAAATGAGGATGATACACGCGGAAATGCCCATAAGCACGTTCTTGTTATCCCTGTAGCGCAGAGAGAAGAAGTCCGGTATCGTGATAGCGCCGCAGTGGTGCGAATACACGCGCAGACGGCGTGCGACTATCAGCCAGTTGAGGTATGTGCCCACAGCGAGGCCTATCGCCGTCCAGCCGACCTCCGCGCAGCCGCAGAGATACGCGAGTCCGGGCAGCCCCATAAGCAGGTAGCCGCTCATATCGGACGCTTCGGCGCTCATTGCCGTTACAATGGGGCCGAGACGTCTGCCGCCGAGGTAGAAATCCCCGACGTCCTTGTTCTTTCGGGAGAAGATAATGCCTATCGCGACCATAAGGACGAGATAAGCTATTATCGTGATGATTATTATTTCCATACATTTCTCCTTTTCAAAAATTTACATTACATTATACCACATTTCCCGTAAGATTTCAATAGGTGAAAACGATAAACCGGTAAATTTTTCAAAGCACTTGAAAAAAAGGTAGATCTATGGTATAATATCACTGTTCACAACTTAAACGGAAAGTGAAGTTGTTCGTTTCTCTCGCCCCGTCTCCGGCGGGGACGGCAGAAGCAAAGTTTTCTTATATTGTTGATAGCGATAATAATATCCGTATCACTGCAAAGGAGAATAACTATGTTACGAAAAACTAAGATCTGTCGTATGATCTCACTGTTCACGGCATCGGCTGCCGCCGTGAGCGTTATCTCGGCGTCCTCGTACGCTTATGACGGGACGGTCGGTATCGATGCGGACGAGGTCGGCATAAATGCAGCCGAGGTCGGTATCAAGGCGGCCGGAAACACCGGAGGGTTTGTACATACCGTCTTCGCGGACGCTCCCGCGGGAAGCCTCGACCCCGACGAGCTTATATTCCCGGAAACGCCGACCGAACCGTTCGGAGACGCTTACGACGCGGACGGGACACCGTTGAGCAGTATTACCGATTATCTCGCGAACGACACGGAAAGAGCGTTCTATCTCGCGATGAAAACGCAGTGTGAGGAATTCCTCACAAATGGCGGAGATCTGAAAAAACATATCGAGATCGACGGCCGCAGGCTCTACTATCTGGCTCCGATAGCCGCCGAAAGCCTGACACCCGACAGAGCGAGCGAATTAGCATCTTTGTTCTATTACAGTGAGCCGGAGTATTATTTTCTTTCATACGTCTCATTGTGCTGGTCAAAAGAAGCTGACGGCTTTGACGCGATAGCGCTGTGCGTCCCCAAGGAGATCGCGAAAGCCTCGGCGCGCGCGCAGGTAAAAGCCGTTATCGACAGCACGGTCTCAAAGTGGCTGCCGCAGATAGAAGCGCAGGTGACTGTCCTTGCTAAGGAGCTCAAGATCACCGAGCTTATATGCGCCAATATCGAATACGACTACGATGTGCTGGACGTCATTGAGGCCGCGGAATACGACGAACGCGACCAGAGCATCATCGGCGCATTCTGTGACAGATGCTGCGTGTGCGCCGGGTATTCAAAGGCGGCCGCGTATCTCTGCGAGCTGGCGGGGATAGAGGCGTACAGCGTCACAAGCGCGGATCATCAGTGGAACCTCGTGAAGCTTTACGACAACTTCTACGAGCTCGACACCACATGGGCGGATATCGGCAGCGGCGTGGATCCCGATTGGGTGAATGTGAGCTATGAGCGTATGCAGAAGCTCGACCCGGACGGAAGTCACGCTTACGAAGCGCTCTGGGAGACCATAGCGCTTCCCGACGCCGTGCTCGACGATGTAGCGATACCCGACGCGGGGCTTGTCGGCATACGCGTGACAACGGAGCCCGCCGCGATGCGGTATGCGCTGAATGAGAAATTCGACCCGACCGACGGCATCATCACGGCGTATTACGCGACAAGCGCGAAAGGCGAATACACCGAGGAGATACCGATGACCTCCCCCGAGGTCACGATAAGCGGCAGCACGGAAAAGACCGGGCTTGCAGTGTTCACGGCGGAATATGCCGGAATGACCGCGGAGCTCGCCGTTCTCGTATATGACCCGATGTATTCCGGAGTCACCGTTTCTTCCGACAAGTATTACGCGGGCTTCAACTCGCTTTCCGAGGCGTTTTCCGCGATCGACGGGCAGAAGGACGCGGGAGCGGGATACGTCATAAGCGTGAACAAGGACATTTCCGAGAAGAAGCTGTCGTTCCCGAAATACGCAGCAAGCATCGGGCTCGTTTCGACCGGCGGGGCGGTAATCACGGTCGGCAGCCCGACACTTGCACCCAAAACGCCGGTCACGCTCGGCTGCACGATAAAATGCGGCACAAAGCCCATTAACGTCAGCGTTCCCAAGGGCTGCACGTTCGGGGTCGAGGGCGGAGATACCGCTTTCGGCACCATAAAGGGCACCGGCACGAGCATACTTTCGGTAACTTCCGACATTACCGCGGCGGGGATATCCACGTTCGCTTCGGTAAGCGCGGACGGCAGTATCACGCTTACGGGGAAGGCCTCCGGGATAGGCAGGCTCGACGGGAACGTCACGCTCTCCCCCGCCGCGTCAATGACCGTCAAAACGCTCAGCGGGGCGGAAATTACGCTCACCGCGGACACCGACAAAAACGGACGTCTGACGCTCCCGAAGCTCACGGCGGGAGAAGCCGCGGGGCCGCTCACGCTCGGCGTCGCAACTCCCGACGGGCTGTATCTCCCGTCAAGCGGCACCACCGTGATGTATGCCGCAAACGCAAAGACCTTCCGCGGGATCGGGAATATCACGGTAAACGCCGTGAACGCTTCCGGCAGATACCTCTCCCCTGTCGCCTACGGGAAGGAGATACGCGCGGAATACACCGGTGCGCTGCAGCTGACGTATGTTTCCGGCGGCAGGACCGTCAAGGATAGGTTCTCCACCTTCGAGAAGCTGTTCGAGAGCCTCACCGACGCCGATACCGTCTATACAGTCACGCTCACGGAAGATATCACCGCGACGAAATTCACGCTCCCGAAAAACATCGGCGGGCTGGAGCTTTCCGGCGGCTCGCTGACGATACCCGGCGGGACTCTCTCGGCGAAATACCCGCTGACATTCCGTAACATTAGCGTCACCGCCGTGAATAAAAAAGGCGAGCGCGCCGCTCTGACGATCAAAACGACAGGCACGCTCACGCTCTCAAACGCGGTATTCTCCGGCGAACCGGTGAACCTTTATTATAAGCAGCTTATAGCGGAATAAACGGTTATTATGCCCCCTGCACTTTCTGCGGGGGCTTGCAGCTTTATGGCGGATTTTTTGAAAAATGTATTGTTTTTTTGGGAAAAATGTGGTATAATACGACCGAACCTTTGGCGAGCTTGGCCAAAGGTAAAGCAACAGTGGTTAAAATATCGTTCCCGGAGCAGATCACAGCCTTGTTTCGGCAGGGCAAGTCTGTAAAGTTCGCTCCCAAGGGCACAATGACCTTCGGCGCTATCAAGGCTTTCACCGTCAAGAACGGCAAATAATTCCCACAAAAACAAGGAAAACGTCCGCAGAAACACCCGCGGGCGTTTTTTCTTGCAAAAACCTTGCAAAACCGCAAAAAGTATGCTATAATAGAGACAATGAAGAGAAAAGAGATATCCGAAGAGAGGCAAAAACATCTCAGAGGAGGAAATATTATGTTCAAAACGACCCTGAAACGGCTCCTTGCCGCGGCGCTCTCCGTCACTATGCTGTGCGGTATGTGCGTGAATGCCGCCGCCGAGGAGGACAACGATCCGGGACTAACGGTGACGTCCGTTGCCGACGCTCCCGAAGCGCTTCCCGACGCGCCCGCCCGTGAAACAGACATTCCCGCGGCTTTGACGGACGCGGACACGACCGACGAGACCCCGCTCACAATGTCACAGTTTATCGCGGAATTCGGCAGCGATATGCCGCTTGACGACCTTCCCGCGTTCAGCGCGTCGGAGGTACCCACCGGCGGCACCCCGATAACCGCGGCCGGCGCGGCAGACGACAATGCCGATATGACCGCCGGCACGAGCTACACCTATTCGTGCAGTTACATCTACAGCCGCCTCACGACCGCCGAAAAGGCGTTCTATGACGCTCTGACGCTCGCCTGCGACAGATTTATGTACAGCAAGCTGAATTTCCCCGTTGCGCTCAATTCCCGCGGCGTGGGATATCTGCCCTACGGCGCGGAATACAAGTCGATAGGACAGAGCCGCGCAATTCTCGTGACGCAGCTGTTTATGTACTCCAACCCGCAGTATTACTTTATCCGTCCGGGCTGCACATGGTCGAACGGGTATATGTCCCCCAACATCATCACCGACTTTTTCAAGTATTCCAACCGAAAAAAATGCGAGTCCGCGATAAGCTCCGCCACAAAGAGCTGGCTCAAATCTATTGATAAGCTTTCCGACCCGGCAGAAAAGGAACGCTTCATCATCGAGAAGCTTGCCGCGAAGCTGTCGTATAACAAGCGCGCTGCCGAGATAATATCGGGCGGCGGTATCACGGACGGCTACGACCAGACGATAGCCGGCGCGTTCTACAAGAAGGACGCGGTGTGTGCGGCTTACTCGCAGGCGGTGTCTTATCTGTGCAACGCGGCGGGGCTGCAGTGCTTCAGCGTGTCCGGAAAGAACCACCAGTGGAACGTGGTGAAGATATTCGGCAACTGGTACGAGCTCGACCTGACTTGGTATGACAGCTCGAGCAGCAAGACCTCGGGCGAGAAGTGGATAAACCGCAGCTACGCGGCCTTCAAGGCGCAGGATCCCAACGGCTCGCACATCTACAATACGGGCACATGGAGCTACATAGCGCCTCCCGACTGCAAATACACGGGTATAAAGTACCCCGACCCCACCGGCTATAACGTAATGGTCAAGGGCGGCTCGATCTACAAGGGTATGAACACCTACGAGGAGGCCGTGAAGCTCATCGAGTCGCAGAAGAACAAGGAAGCCTCGTATGTCATCACCTTCAACAAGACGCTTGAGGTGAAGAAGCTGACCTTCCCGAAATACGCCTGGTCTGTGACGCTTGCAGCCGCGAGCGGCGCGCATATCAGAACAAAGTCAACGAGCATTTCCCCGAAGGGAAGCTTAACGATAAGCGCGAATATCGTCAACAGCAATAATAAGCCGCTGTCGATAAAGGTACCGTCGAACTCCGTGCTCACGATATCGAAGGCGCTTTCAAACATCGGCACGGTAAGCGGAGCCGCGACGTCCGCGCTGTTCGTGAACGCGTCGCTTTCCGCAAAGACGATAGGCAGCATCGGCGAGCTCAGCGTCGGCAGCGGCGGCACCGTAAACATCACCGAAAAGGGCAGGATAAACGTGAAGGAGCTGTTCATGCACTCCGGCGCGAATATCAGCATCACAAAGAATTCGCAGCTTAAAGTCACCGAGCTCATCAGCGGCGACGGCAGTCCGAAGATCACGCTCTCAAAGAACTGCAAGCCGCTCGAGATAACCGCGAAGAACGCTTACGGCAAGATATACCTCAAATCGTCCACCTCCTTCGTCGGAAAGCAGGTAGTCACCGCGAAGAAGATAGACCCGAACCTGCTGTTCGACATCTCGGGGATAGTCCCGAAGGTGAGCAGCGGGACCTACACCTACGGTATGTATGTCAAGAAAGGCAAGGCTACCGTGGTGAAATTCGCCCTCGCGGTGAACGGCAGAAAGTTCGCTTACTGGAACGATATGATCGGCTACATCTCGACGCTCGGCAGAGGCAGCCGCACTATAGAGCTGCTCGGCGACTACACAGTCGATAAGACGTTAAAGCTCCCGTCGCCAAAGTCGGTAAGCTCGCTCACGATAAACGGCAATTCCCACGACCTTACGCTGACCAGCGCCGTGACCGTGGATATGAAATACCCGCTCACGCTGAAAAGTATGACGCTCATTCCTCACAAGTCCTTTACCGTGAATGTGAACTCCGGCAACACTCTGACGCTTACCGGAGTAAAATCCACCAGAAAGGTGAGTCTCGTCAGAAACGGCGGCAAGATCTCCGGCTCGATACTGTACCTGTAAACATTCAATAACACGACCCCCGCCTGCGGAGCTTCCACGGGCGGGGGTTCTTGCTGCTGTGACGGACTGTATTCAATTCTTCTTTCTGACCGCGAGCTTTACGGCTCTGTAAGCGCCGTTGTAAATGCCGGACTTGTGCGCGGTAAGGATATTGTCGCACATTTTATCGACGATATCGCCGTTCTTCTGTATCATCGAGAGCATAGCGCAGGTCTCCGCGGGGGTGGAGCACTCATACGTCCCGTCACCGAGCTCGGCCGCGCGTATCGCTCCCCACGCCTCGTGACCGCCCACACGCTTTATCATCAGCTTGGGGATAGGATAGAAGGCGAGCTCGCTGGGCTTGGTTATAAGCACATCGGAGCAGCGCATGAGCAGGTTGGTGGAATACACCGCCGCGAAAATGTCGGAATGACAGAACGCGTGTATGCCCTTCACATCGCCGGAGTAAGCGTCCTCCGCGAAATGCCTTGTTTCCGCGAAATCGTCGAAATGCTCGGTGACGAGCTTACGCATCTGCGGTATCTCACTCATGAGCTGCTCCCATACATTGCGGTGGTCGCCGACGTTCACGAACAGCACGGCGCGGCGCTTTGCGATATCGGGCAGGAGCTTTCTTATTATCGCAACGAATATATCCTTCTGTGCACCGGCACCGCCTACCGACATCAGCCAGCGTGTAACTCCGTCCGCGGCGCGCACCTTTCGCATCTCGCAGTCAACGGCTATGTTGCTGACGAGCTCGTGGTCGATGTAATGTCCGGTGTAGGCGATAGAGGTTTTGGGCATGGGCTTGAGCGTGCGCTTCTTGTCCATACCGCGGAGCGCTCTGTAGCCGAGATACGCGGACGGGGTCTGCACCGTATGTATCGCGCCCTCCGCTAAGTGAAGCGCCATAGGCCAGTTGTCGGGGATAGCGTTCACGACGTTCGTAAGCCCCGCGTGGACAGCCGCCTGTGCAGGCCAGACGTGCGCCGCTATAAAAGGTATATCCTTCGGCAGATCGTTATACACGGGGGTCATCAGCTCCGCGACCTTCTGGTCGCTGCAATTGTATGTCAGCTTGCGGAAACCC
>JAFTAG010000194.1 GCA_017458655.1 Ruminiclostridium sp.
CCTCACGGGGCTGCCGATACGGGCGACCTGCGCTGTGGAAGGGTGTATGCCCGGGAACGCGCCGGAGCCGTACATCATACAGCGGTATGTACGCAATCTGTGGGAAAAATGTTAATAAACAGCTTAAATCAGCAACGTGCATCTAAAATATGATTGGGTGCAGCGTCACGCTGCCGCAGGACAAGGGCGCGCAGCCCTTGTCCTGTCCGGGAGGACAGTCTGTCAGAATGTTCCGTTCTGACAGACCTCTGTGTATAAGCTGTATGATATAAAAGAAAGGAAGGTCAAACAAGTATGCAGAAAATGTTTGTTGAATTCGACCGCTGCAAGGGCTGCGGGCTGTGCGTAACAGCCTGTCCCAAGAAGATAGTCGAGATCCAACAGGAAAAGCTGAACAAGAAGGGCTATTACACGGCGCACTGCACCGACGACGACGCTTGCGTAGCGTGCGCGATGTGCGCAATGATGTGCCCGGACTGCGCTATCACTATCAAGGCGGGAGGTAACGACAATGGCTGAAAAGAGCTTGATGAAAGGCAATGAAGCGCTGGCCGAGGCTGCTCTGAGAGCAGGCTGCAAATGCTTCTTCGGTTATCCGATAACCCCCCAGACCGAGATCGCGGCATATCTCTCCAAGAGAATGCCCAAGGTCGGAGGTGTGTTCTTACAGGCGGAGAGCGAGGTCGCTGCTATCAATATGGTATATGGCTGCGCGGGTACCGGTATCCGCTGTATGACATCTTCGTCCTCGCCCGGAATTTCCCTTAAATCCGAGGGTATTTCCTATATCGCGGGTGCCGATCTGCCGTGCGTCATAATCGACGTAATGCGCGGAGGCCCGGGTCTCGGCGGCATACAGCCGTCACAGGCGGACTATTACCAGATCACAAAGGGCGTAGGCCACGGAGATTATCACATCATCGTGCTCGCTCCCTCCACCGTTCAGGAAATGGCCGACTGCGTCACAAAGGCGTTCGACCTTGCCGACAAGTACAGAATGCCCGCAGTGGTGCTGGCTGACGGACTTCTCGGTCAGATGATGGAGCCTGTTGCTTTCGACGACGCGGAGATAGTTATGTCCGACGCTTCGAATAAGCCCTGGGCTGCAAACGGCCACGGCAACAAACGTAAGCACAACATAATCAATTCGCTGTATCTTCAGGCTCCCGAGCTTGAGCAGACCATTCGCGACCGCTATGAGAGATACGCGAAGGTAGAAGCCGAGGAAACCATGGCAGTTGCGGATTACTGCGACGACGCAGAGATAGTGGTAGTAGCTTACGGCTCCACCGCAAGACTTGCAAAATCGGCTGTTGACGAGGCAAGAAAGCAGGGTATCAAGGCCGGCGTGTTCAGACCCGTTACGCTGTATCCGTTCCCGGTAAAGGAACTGAATGACGCAGTAAAGAGCGCAAAGAAGCTGCTCACCGTTGAAATGAGCATGGGTCAGATGATCGATGATGTAAAGCTCGCGATCAACTGCTCGAGACCCGTGGAGTTCTTCGGCAGAACGGGCGGAGTTATCCCCGCGCCGAACGAGATACTCACAAAGATAAAGGAAATGATCGGAGGTAATGTATAATGCCGGATTTCAAGAGACCTCACGCCCTCACGGACGTGTATCTGCATTACTGCCCCGGCTGCACGCACGGTATAGTTCACCGTCTCGTTGCCGAGGTCATTGACGAAATGGATATCGAGGGCGATACCGTGGGCGTATGTCCCGTCGGCTGCTCCGTTATGGCCTATGACTACTTCAACTGCGATATGATGGAGGCTTCCCACGGCCGCGCTCCCGCAGTTGCTACGGGCATCAAGCGCGCGAACCCCGACAAGTTCGTGTTCACCTATCAGGGTGACGGCGACCTTGCGGCTATCGGTACAGCGGAGACCGTTCACGCAGCCACACGCGGCGAGAATATCACAGTCATATTCATCAACAATACGACATACGGTATGACAGGCGGACAGATGGCTCCGACCACCCTGCCGGGTCAGATCACACAGACCACGCCTTACGGAAGAAATACCGATATAGAGGGCTTCCCCGTAAAGATGTGCGAGATGCTGTCGCAGCTCGACGGCGTAGCTCTCGCGCAGAGAGTCACCGTTATCGACCCCGCCAATATCCGCAAGGCTAAGGCGGCGATACGCAAGGGCTTTGAGTATCAGAAGAACAAGCAGGGCTTCTCGATAATCGAGGTACTCTCGACCTGCCCGACCAACTGGGGCATGACACCCACACAGGCTATCGAGCGCCTTAAAAATGATATGATGACATACTACCCGCTCGGGGTCTATAAAGACGGCGCTGTCCGCAATAAGGAGGGAGCTTGACTATGACTAACGAATTTCTTCTTGCGGGCTTCGGCGGACAGGGCATACTGTTCGCGGGAAAGCTCCTCGCTTATGTAGGCCTCTATGCCGGCAAGGAAGTATCGTGGCTCCCGTCCTACGGTCCCGAGATGCGCGGCGGCACCTGCAACTGCTCCGTAACGGTAAGCGACCTGCCGATAGGCTCGCCGCTCATTCTCGAGCCCACACAGCTGCTCGTTATGAACACACCGTCCTTCGACAAGTTCATCGGCTCGGTAAAGCCCGACGGTATGGCTTTCATCGACAGCACGCTCGTTGAGGGGACTTCCGACCGCACGGATATCAAGTGCTTCTATGTTCCCGCGACCGGTATGGCGAACGAGAACGGTCTTAAGGGTATGGCGAACATCATACTCGCGGGCAAGCTGCTCAAAGAGATAGGCCTTACCGATGAAGCCGTCATCGAGAAGGCTATGAAGAAGTGCATCCCGCCCAAAAAGGCGGATAAGCTCGACGCCAATATGAAGGCGCTTAAGCTCGGTATGGACTTTAAAGACTGATATACACAGCGGAGCGCACGGGTGTTTCCTGTGCGCTCCGAAATATATGCGGGAGGTGAGAAGATATGTGTACACAGAGCGAGGCGATCGAGATATTCCACGAAGCCGTTGTAAGGTGCAAAGAGCTGTTCGGCGACAAGCTCCGCG
>JAFTAG010000195.1 GCA_017458655.1 Ruminiclostridium sp.
AGAGCCTGCTGGAAGAAGCGAAGTCCCGCATGAGCAGCGCCGAGGACCGCGAGCCTACACCGCAGGAGGAAATGATGTCGGCGATAGCGTCGCTGATGTGAGCAGATAAAGCGCTTTCAGCCCGCCGACGGCGGGGTGAAAGCACGAGTTTAGGGGGAATTTTGACGTGAGCAACACAATGTACATATCCGCGCAGACCGCGTATTTAAAGGCGTTTACCGAGAGCGCAGCGCCGTCGCCGACTGCAAGCACAGAGTTCGCGCAGGCGCTCGACAACTGCATAAACGAACGGTCGCTCGACGACTACAAGGCGTACATCAACGACCGCGTGTCCTCGCTCATCCTGCACCCAACACAGTTCGGCGACACCTACGCCGTGAGTATTTCAGACGCGGGATATCGGGCAATGCAGGAAAATCCCAATTACGAAAAGTGGGTGCTGGAGCAGATACACGGCGCTTTCTCGTCGGAAATCCCCTCTTGGCTGCGTCAGCTCGGCGGCACGCAGTACCACACCTTGCAATTCGGCAGCAAGCCCGAGCAGTTCCGGCAAACGTCGTTCTCCACGGGCGAGGGAGCGCTGAAAAAAGAGGAAAAGGAAGAATATTGGAAGCAGCTGAAAGAGCTGAGGGACAAGCGGCGCGAGGAGTTTGAGAAGCTGCTCAAAAAGAAGCGTATCGCGCTTGCACAGGCACAGGCTCTTGCGCTCGAACGGCGGCTCGCGTTTGCGGATATGATCGAGGCGGACACCGACATTCCCGACGCTATGAGCTACGCCGAGGCTAATGTCAGCGAGATCCCGCCGATACTGTTTCTTGATATTTCGGAGATCTTAGCGATGATGTAATACCGATCCCTTGTCAAAAAAAAGTTTCCCGCCTCGTCACGATTCAAATTGCAGCGAACGAGGCACCACAATTGTCAATTAGTATAAAAAAGCACTGTACCTCTCCGATACAGTGCTTTTTGTATTATTGGATCACACTTGCGTTCCCGGCGTCCGGAGCGCTTTCAACGATCCCGGCAGCCTCGACCGGCTCCGTCTTCTCGGAACCGAGATAGTCCGGCAGCTTCATACCTGCCTGGTCGAACATCTCACCGAGCGGGGGAACGGACTTGAACAATCCGCTGATAAAGTCGGCGGTGGAGTTCTTTCCGTCCTGACCCTTTGAACCGCCGTCCCAGACAGTTACCTTGTCGATCTTGATATTCTTTATCGCATCGACCTGTATCTTCAGCAGATCTTCCATCTTGTCGGCAAGTATCAGCTTTACTGCATCATCGGCGCTGCCCGCGGTATTGACGAGCTCGCGCATACCTTCGGCCTGCTTCTGGAGTATCTCACGCATACCGTTTGCCTGTGCTTCCATTTTCGCGAAGATAGCATCGGCTTCGCCCTTTGCTTTGCGGCGAATGACCTCGGCCTCGGCTTCGGCTTCGATCTGAGCCTGCTCCTTGGCGATCTGAGCCTTAACGATGACATCGGCCTGCTGGGTCGCCATTTCGAGCTGCGCACGCTGCTGCTCGGCGAGCTTCTGTGCCGCGTAGGATTCCTCCTTCGCCTTTGCTGCCTGAACGGCTTCGGCCGCCGTTGCGAGCTTGAGAGCCTCGGCTTCCTTCTCGCGGCGCATAGCGTCGGACTGAGCAACTGCGATCTTTGCGGCGTTTTCACCCTCGACCGCCTTTGCGTTTGCGGCTGCGACCTGAACACGCTGCTCGCGCATAGCGTCGGCCTGTCCGATCTCACCGTCTCTGCCTGTCTGGGCGATAGCTACCTTTGCGTCGTTGGCTGCCTTTGCATCGGCCTCGGCCTCTTTGAAGCGGCGTGTGGCCTCGGACTGCGCGACTGCTACCTTCGCGCTGTTTTCACCGTCTATGGCGCTTGCATTTGCAGCAGCGACTTGAATTCTCTGATCGCGGTTCGCGTTCGCTTCGCCTATCGCACCGTCACGGTTCTTTTCCGCAACGGACTTTTTCGCGTCGTTGATAGCCTTTGCGGCGGCTTCCTTACCGAGAGCCTCGATATAGCCGGACTCGTCGCGGATATCCGTAACGTTTACGTTGATGAGGCGAAGGCCTATCTTGCGGAGCTCTATCTCCACGTTTTTCGATACCGCGATAAGGAACTTGTCACGGTCGGTATTGATCTCCTCGATCTCCATGGTCGCGATAACGAGACGCAGCTGACCGAAGATGATATCCTTTGCGAGCTCCTGTATCTGCTGCAGCTTCAGCCCGAGAAGACGCTCCGCGGCGTTCTGCATTACGCCCGGCTCGGTGGAGATACCGACGGTGAAGCTCGACGGAACATCGACACGAATGTTCTGCTTGGAAAGCGCGTTGCGCAGATCGACGGTGATCGAGATAGGCGTCAGATCCATATACTGATACGACTGGATTATCGGCACGATGAACGCCGCGCCGCCGTGTATGCAGCGTGCACTCCTTGCCTGACCGCTCTTGTCGCTGCCGACCTTACCGTAGATAACGAGTATCTTATCGGAGGGGCACTTGCGGTACCGCGAGAGAATGCCCGCGATAAGCGCGAACAGCAGCACTACGCCTACGCATATTGCTAAAATGATGATGGGATCCATATAGATACCTCCTTATTTAATGAGACAAGTCTCAATTTTACCAAATTATTTCGGGTCTGTCATAAACTTTACAATGATCCCGTCTTTCGCGAACAGCAGCTGAACGAGAAGCATTATATTGAATATCACGATCAGCACCGTGCCGATCATGAGCCTTGTGTAATTGTATCTGAGCTGAAACACCCACTTCTTGCGTGCAATGAGATTGTACAGCCATGTAAGGTCGTCGAAGACCGGAAAGAACAGCCCGACCGCAAATAAAAGGTTCAGCACCGATATCCACGCAAATCCCCAACCGAGCACCGCGAATACGATGATAAGCACGGCGGAGTACGCTGTCAGCGCGGCCGCGGCTATGTACATCCACCTGTGCGGACGCAGCCCGGACTGCCGTTTCAGCTTCTTTGCGTTTTTGGCGGCAAACACGGCCAGCTCTTCATCATCGGCCTTCCGCGTGTATTCGCCGCAGTCGGTGCATTCGGCACGTCCGTCGTCGTATATGCAGCCGCATTTAGGGCAAATACGCGCCGTCATTCGCCGTTCCCCTGCTCTTTGAGCGCGGTGATGTTCATCGAGCTGACATTCATAATGATAAGGCCGAACAGCTTCAGCTTTTCGCCGGCGTTCTTTTTGAAGACCTCGGAGAACGTCTTGGTGTCGCCGTTCCCGTCATATTCCGACATCGATTCGGTGAGCGACGAGTTCAGCGTTTCCTCAATAGTTTCGCTTATAGTCTCCTGCGGTGTGTTGTGGAAATTCTCCGAGAACGCCTGCAGCATTTCCTCGGGGAAATACACCGTAGCTGTGGCGGCGGCGCGGTACAGCTTACCGTCCTTGGCCTTTGCCTCGTCGCAGAACGCTTCCGCGGCGAACGGCACCTGCGTTATGTAGAAGTACTTGCTTCGTACCGAGAAGGTGTTTTCGCCGTAGCGCGGCTTCTTCCGCGAGATCTTATAGCTGCCGTCGCGGTATTCTATGCGGTAGCAGTTGGCGCGTTTTTCCTCGTAATCGTGCTCGCGGGGCAGAAAAATCATCAGGCTCACGATGCCGCCGATCGCTATCAGCAGTATCACCGCCCAGAAAATTATGTCTATCGCTTCAAGCTCCATATATCAGTATCACTCCTGTTGTCGGGCGGGCGGTCAGCTGTTCAGATCTTTTCCACAACGAGCAGGTTCCCGCTGCGTATATCTATCACGCGGATCGGTGTGCCGTCGGGGAGCTGCTCTCCGCTGTCGGTTATGGCGTCGAATTCCACAAGTCTCTCGCCGCTGGCGATGCTTACCTTGCCGCTGTTTTCGCCGTCCGCGGGGATAACGAGATAGACCGTCCCCGATGCGCCGAGTAGGTTATTCACATTGAGAGTGCCGTTCTGGGCAAGCTTCCGCGATGCCGAAAGGAGCTTTGCAACGCCGAACATTCCCACCGCGCCGAGCACAAGGCCTGCGGCTATGGAAACCGCGGGAACGCCCCACAGTATATAGGACACTTCTCCGACCCAGCCGAACACACACAGGAACGTGATGATACCCTGCACGGTAAAGAAATTCATCGTACCGAGATCGCCGGGGCTGCTGCCGTCGGAGATATTCAGATCCGCGGAGTCTATGACACCGTCGCCGTTCACATCGGCCCCGCCGAAGTCCGGGCCGCCGTCGAAGCCGTCGATACCGGATGTATCGCTCGGATTAAGGCCGGTTCCGTCGTGGCCGAAGCCGAATATCAGCATAATGACCTGTATAAGCAGTATCACGGTAGCCGGTATCGCCACGCAGAACATTATCTGCTCAAAGAGGGCGAGCCCGCCCCACCAATCAGTGAACCATGTCATATCAACACCCCATTTCCGAATTTTATGTAAATATCATTTACATAAATTATACCACATTTTCGCCGAATGTCAATATTTCCGCGAGCGATTTTTGCAAATTTGTAGAGTTGCACATAACGCGATATTCGGTTTTGAGCATACTGCCGAAAATGAAAAATCGTCGGAAAAGCTATTGCAAAATCGGGAAATGTGTGGTAAAATCATAGGTAAATAACATTTACATATTTATAAAGGGGTGAGAATATGGACAGCGTTGAACTCGGAAAACGTATCAAGGAAGCAAGACTCGCAAGAAAAATGACACAGGCCGATGTGGTGGGCGACTTTATCACCCGTAATATGCTAAGCCAGATAGAAAGCGGGACGGCAACACCGTCCGTCAAAACCCTCACATATCTCGCCAAGGTCTTGCAGCTCCCCGTGAATTACCTGCTGCCCGATGAGGTCGAGACCGCCGATGAGGGCGATGCCGAAAATGATATGGACGAGCTCGTCAGAATGAAGGACGCCTTCCGCTTCGGGAGCTATGAGTCCGCCGTCGAGATAGCCCTGCCCCTGTCACAGTCCGGAAGCGCAGTCTATGACGAGGCCTGCGCCGTGCTCGCTATGTCGTATCTCGCGCTCGCAAAAGCGTGTAAAGACCCGAAGGACGGTATGGTAAAGGCTCGTAAAGCGCAGGATTATGCCGATAAGGGTATCTTCTCCAAGCGTGAGATCAAGGCCTCGGCCGTGCTCCTTTACGATGAGCTCGCGGAGAAGCTTTGATCGGTCTCTGCTCCTGTTGATCGGTCGTTATCCTGTTGTCGCGGAGGCTCTGCGCTGTACGATCGGTCGTTATCCTGTTGTCAAGGGTGTCCAAAAAATTTTTTCCTCTGTTATCTGGGGAAAAATTTTTTCGGAGCCTCCCTTGACAACAGGATTGCGTGCGTAAAGCATTTGCCTTGTATGGCGGCATCCGTGCCGCCTTTTGAGCAAATGCACAATGCCTCCTGCATTGGTGTACGGCTGCGCCGACGGGGCTGGGTGGGAAGCAAGACCGCAGTGGCACCCCGTCGCTCTTTCCATTTTACCACGCCGCACCACGACCTGTCTCGCTGCAAACCCGTAAGTCTGTGGCCTCGGGGGCGAATAAAAAGCAAGACTGTTCGCCACTCGCAGAGACCTTTTCTCGCCGACAAATCAACTCTATAAACGCGGCCGAAAGCCGACAATTAGCAGAAACTTTCGGCGCGGATCGCTACGGGCGCTTGCCCTCGGGGGCGAATAAAAAGCAAGACTTGCAAACACTGTACAAAAATCAACAGCATCGTGCATATCTGTACGATGCTGTTATTTTTGTGTGAATTCAGCACAATTGTGCGGTCGGGAACCCTGCCGCAGCGCTATCCGCTTAAGCATACAGCAGAAAGCTATATGAGAGGCAGAAACGGACAAATCTGCACAATGCGGAAAAGTCTATCGCCGCCTACCGGAGAGTTACGAGTCTGCACAACATAGTGCGGCGGATTCGGGGTGGCCGCGCCACCGCCGGGGTCAAGGGCCGGCGTGAGGTCCCTTGCGGGGGTGCGGGGGCAGCGCCCCTGCATTCTGTGCCTCTGTGCCTCTCTGTCCCTCTCACTTCTTCTCAGCGCTGCCGCGGTTGTCTTCTACCCACTTGGCGGCGAGGAGCGGGGAAACTATGACATCGAGCTCGCATTTACCGGGCTCGAACAGGACTTCGCCGGGGGCGTTGGTATTGCCGCCGAGGATATCGTTGGTGTACTGCGACCTATAGGTGATATGGCAGAACAGGAACTCCGGCGGGATAAGGTCGGCGCTCTGTATCTCCTCGAGCCACCTTATAGGCGACATACCGCCTATGCTGACATTTGTGATAAGCCAGCCGCCCGAGACAGCCTTGTCGTTGGCACAGAGGTAGAGCGAGAACTTGAACAGCTCCTCGCTGTCCTCGGTAAGGACTTCAACCTCGAAGTCCTTCAGATCGTAGCAGTTGACCGCCTTTGTCTCAAATCCGCAGATCGGGCAGCAGCCGCCGTAGCCGAACAGCTTGCCGTTGATGTCCCTTGCGAAATAATTGCGGAAATTGCGGCTCTCTCTGAACTGTGCTATCGCCTTGCACTGCGCGCGCAGATACTTGAACTCGTCCTTGGTGATGATCGGGAGCGCTTTGAGGTAATACGGCACCTGATCGGCGATGACCTTGTTCGGTTCCTCCGCGGTGAGGTAGTGCTTGCTGAGCAGCTGCTCATTCCTGCCGGTTATGACGTATTCCGCGACATCGGCGAATTCGGGCTTGGTGTAGTCGGAACGCAGCGCGATGTACTTCACGGCTCTGTCACGCATATCCTGCGTGATCTCCTCGCCTATCTCGACTATCTTGACTATCTTTCCGGCCTCGTCAACGAGAGCGACTCTGTCCGTTTTGAGGTCGCAGATATAGAGCATTTCGGCGCGCTTTGCGATAACATCGCCGGGAAGCGCCTCGCTCTCGAACTTCTTCGACAGGAGCGACTGGTCGAACGAATAGCGGCTCTTGGTGTAATCGAAGTCGAACGTTCTGCCGTTGAGCATACCGCACTTTATGAGCATTCCCATATCGCCGACTATCTCGACAAGGTCGGCGTTGGAAACGTTAGGCGGTATCATGAACTGCTTGTTGTAGGCGCAGAAGCGGTAACGCTTGTTGATATCGAGCTGGAGTGTGATCTTGCCGCCCTGCGACTTTATCTCCTTTAGGAACGTCATCGTGTCCTTGCCCTGTGTGAACGAGTTTATGAGCATATTCACGACTTCATTGTAATTCTGGTGAGTGTCGAAGCGGTGCTGGCGCTTCTGTATCGCGCGCATAGCGTTGTCGAGGTTCCTGATGTCCATTTTGGACACCTCGTAGCGCTGCTGCTCATCGCCGTGGGAGATATAGAACTGATAGTATTTCATTACTATCTTGTAATCCTCGCGGTATATCTCGTCATACATAGCGAGCAGCTTCTCGAGCTCTTCGTCGTTGTGGACGATGTTGTCCTTGAGAAACTCACCCGCCATTTTTGCCGCAACCGACGCGAAACCGTAGTACAGCATATTGTCCGAGCGGTTGGGGGTCACCTTGGAATCGACGTAGAACGTATGCCCGCCGTGCAGGAACTCATACAGATACTCTCTGCCGGTGGCGGAGCCGTCCTCGTTTTCCCACTCATAGCCGACGTAGATGATGCGGTCGTCCATATCGGAGAGCTTCTCGCGCATATCCTTGAGGGCATCCTTGATATACGTGTCATAAGCGGTGCCGTTGACATGCTCGCGCTGCGGAACGTGCTCCGCAAGGGCAAGGAAGCCGCGCTGTTTCAGCGTATCATATTCCGTGGGGAGCTTCTCCTCGGGATAGATGAGCGAGATGCTGTTCTGGAACTTCGGCTTGATGTCCTTACCGAACTTGCTCGTCTTGATGAAATTCTTGAAGAACTCGAAGGCGTAGGACTTCGGGTAGAGGAAATAGCGGTCTTTGGTGTTGGGAACGGGCTGGAGGTCAAGCACGAAATACTGCTTGTAAGCGTCTATCATCTTCTGGAGGTCGGCGGCAAGGTGCTTTGTGACCTCATTCTCGCTGTCGTGACGGATACCCGTTCTGTGCGGGGTGATATACTTGTTCGGAACACTGATGAAGAACGCGGACAGGTGCTCGTTGATGAACGCCTCGTTGTTCTCCTTGTAAAGTCCGGTGAGCTCGTAGGTGGAGAAGTAGTTGTACTTCTGCACGAGCAGCTTCACTATCTCGGCGCGCTTGCCGCTCGCGACGGCATACGGGACGAGGTAGGAATACCCCTCCGACTCGAAGCACAGGAAGTCGATGATGCTCTTTCCGTTCTGCAGGAAACGGATAGTGGGGTTTTGGTCGCCCTCCTTCTGATACTGCATTATCTTATAGACCGTCTTCATCTGCTTATCGACCATAACGGCGATATTGAATGTACGGTCGGGGGATTCCACAAGCTTGCGCGCGTCGCGGATATCGAGTATCTTCTTTCTGTTGAACGCGAAGCACAGCTCCATAAGGTTCATATAGTTGCCCTTTTTATCGGTGAGGGTAAGGAAATTGTCCATTATCTCCTTGAACTCGTCACCGCGGACCTTGAACACTATCTCGGTGCCGACGAACTGCGAGCCGAACAGGTCGAGCTCGAGTATCTTCAGATTACCGTTATCGTTTTTGATCTTGAAGCTGAAATTGTTGGATTTGAGCGAGAGCCACTCAACGTTTAAGAAAACGCTCTTCGCACCGACACCAAAACGGCCTTCACGGGTCTTGGACTCATCCACCTCGCTGCGTCCGAAGCTTAAGTAGTAGAGTATCTGCTCCATAGTGAAGCCGACCTCGTTGTAGGTAAGGCTGACCTGATGCTGCGCGGTGCTGAAATTCATAATGACCTTGACGTCCTTTGTCTCGTAGGAGCAGCCGAAGGTGTTCTGCAGAAGCTCGCGCAGTATGCTTTCTTTCGGGTAATCGTTGATGCTGAGGAGGGTGTTGAACACCGTTCTGCCCTGAAACGCCTCGTTGAAGTAGTCCATGAGCGGAGCGCTGTCGGAGCTTCCCGTAAAGAGGACGTTCTGGACTTTTTTGAGGGCTGACTCGCGAGCCTCGTTATCGCCCTCGCCGTGCGCCACATAGAAGTCGCCTATGTGCTTTTTGAGCTCGGCGGCTATGCGTTCGCGTTCCTTTGTATCTTCATAAGCCATTTCAGATCACCCCCTCGTTGTAAGCTTTTATGAACTCGGCGTAGGAGCCTCCGATACCGAGATCCTTATGCCAGTATATCCAGATGTTGTACAGTACCGCGGGCTTCATAGCGTCGGGTATCTCACCGACCGTGTCCTTGATATAGGCGAACCCGTTCTTCCCCTCAACGGCGCTTTTCAGCTCCTTGCGGGCATTGTTCAGGCCGAGATTGAACGGGTTGCCGTCAAGATACCCCGCGAACTGCTTGAACTCGTCGGTGCGCGTGGTCTTGCGCGGCAGGGTCTTTATCGCCATATCCTTGTCGAACCACGAGAAGCCGGAACGTATCTGCTCCACCTTCTGTGTTATCTTCATCAGCAGCGACGCCTTATCGATCTCTTTTTCATTTATCATATCCCCGACACCGAGCGCCTTGGCAAGCGTTTCCACCTTGCGCTGCGAATATTCGTGCGTTCTAGCCGCGGTGGTGATGTTTCTTGCCGCGGGGATATTGTATTCCGTGCGGAAGCGGGAGATTATGTCGAAGCTCGAGCCTACCGCGCCGGTATAGTCGGCGATATACTTGATGTCGGCTATCATTTCCGACAGCATTACTTCTATGCCCGGCACCGAGAACAGTATATTCTCGGAGGGCACGTTCATACGGAACGCCTTGTAAAGATTGCCGGCGAGCGCCTTGCCGAGCACACGGCTGTCGAACAGGCCGTTCTCATCGAGGAACATTATGAACTCGGGCTTGCCCTGCTTCGGGGACAGGCTCCTGCGCATATAGCGCTGCTGGAGCTCCACGGGGCTGTCGGGCAGCTCATAGTTGATTATATGGGTTATCGGTGTGAAAACACCGATATTCTCGCTGAGCTTATCGCCAGCGAGGATAACTCTGATACGGCTGCTCGGAACGGTCTCGTACCATTCCTTCATCATTTTTATATCGAAGCGTGTCTTATCGAGGAAGAGTATGCCCGAGGACTTGTCGAAATATATCGAGGTGAGCACCTTTTCTATATAGTCCACCGTAGCGTCGGACTTGAAATACACAACGGCGGTCTTGTCGTCGGAATTCATTATTTCATCGATGACGCCGAGGAACTTTTCGAGCTTCTTGTCCTTGTTCTTGAGCGTTTCCGCGTCGGAGCGCGTGAATATCGGCTTCTGATATATGCTCCTCTCGGGGAGATTATACTCCTCGAAAACGTTTCCACCGTGAGAGTAGCGACTGCCCGCCTGATCCTCGATATGCAGGTTCTGCGGGATATCAGACTCGGGGAAGACGTAATTCACGACCTTAACGGTGTTGCCGTCATACGTCTCTCTCGGGTAATTCACGAGCGGGGAGCCCATAGTGAACTGCATTACCGTCTCGTCGATGTTATAGTCGTCTATCGTCTTTGCCTTGGCATCATCGCTGAGCAGCGCCTTTACGATATCGCGTATGCCTTCGGGCGCGGTGGTGTATTCCGACGGATACGGCGCGAAAACAAGCAGCTTTTCCGTCTTCATACCGAGGTTATCGGTATAGAGTGCCGGTATGATGCCGTCAACGGAGCCGGACGCGTCGATTATGACGAGGTCCCAGAGTATCCCGCTGTTCTTTATCGGTGTGAACGCCGAGCCTTCGCCCTCCGCGAGCACCTTTTCGTCGAGCAGCATAAGATTTGAGGTCTCGGGGCTGAAAAACATAACGGAATCCCGTGCGGCATTCACGAACTTGAATTCGAGCCCCACGCCCTTCAGCAGGGACAGATACCAGCTCTCCTTTCTGCCGTCGGGGCAGATTATAAGGATATTCGGGTCTTCCTTCTTGTTTACCGTATCTATAATGCAGAGCTGTGCTTTGTCGCTCTTGCCCTCACCGTAGCCGCTCATATCTATGCAGTACCCGAATTTTTCGAGCTTTTCGGGGATACTGAAATAGAACGGGTCATGCTCCAGATTACCGGAGGTTATCCATTTTATGTCGTTAGCGTTCAAAAAAACCACCCTTTCCTTGGGGATAAACCTACAATGTCTCAAATTACATTATACCGCTTTTTCACATATATTGCAACTGTTTTTTTCGCCCCAAAATCAAAATTCACGATTTGTACAAAAAAAGGCGGGTATTTTTGTTGAACAGGTCACATTTTCACTCAAAGCAAGTTACGTTTTTTTGCATATTGCGCAAAGGCTGTAACTTACTTTCCCGATCGTAACCGAACTGTAACGCGCTAAAAGCGTTAATGAACAGTGAACAATGAATAGTGAATAGTGAACAGTGAACAGTGAATAGTTGTGGTGTCCGCTTCGCGGACTTATCCGAATTGTGACAAAGATAAAAGCGCGGTGCATCTTTCAGCAATTTTTCAAATCTCGTCACGATTCAGATACGTCCGCGCAGCGGACACCAAAACTGTACACAGTTCACTGTTCACTGTTAACTGTTAACCGAGATCCCGCCCGACATTGTATCACAGCAGTGTCCGCTTCGCGGACTTATCCGAATTGTGACAAAGATAAAAGCGCGGTGCATCTTTCGGCAATTTTTCAAATCTCGTCACGATTCAGATACGTCCGCGCAGCGGACACCAAAACTGTACACTGTACACTGTTCACTGTTAACTGTTAACCGAGATCCCGCCCGACATTGTATCACAGCAGAAATTTATGATATAGTCTGCCGTTATTCGCTGCTGTTCCTCGCAGGATATGTCGGCGGGGTTGTCTCCTTCCTGATCGCCGTAGTACCCGAAGTTCGCGTGGTTGCCGCCCTCTATCGTGACGAACCTTGTGTCCCCGGGAAGATTTTTCCGGTATTTTTCAAAATTCTCATAGTTGATACAGCCGTCCTTCGAGGCGCAGATAACACATACGTCCAGATCCGCCGGAAGCGGTGATATCGAGTACGCCGCCAGCATTATAAGCCCGTCTGCCCTGCCCGGTTCTTCGCAGTATTTTGCCGCCATTGCCCCCCCGAGAGAGTGTCCCGCCAGATACCATTTGTCGTAGCTGTACTCGCTTTTTATCTTGTCAGCCCTGCCTACCCCGAGAAGCGCCACGTTCAGCGGCATACGCACGAGAAAGCAGTCCGTTCCACGCTCCGCGAGCATGTGCATAAGCGGCGCGTAAGCCGTGAATTCCACCTTTGCTCCGGGATAGAATATAACAGCGGAGTCCTCGCCGGGGCCGTCAAAGAAATACCAGTCGCTCGCCTGCTCCACGTTTACGTTCTCGTCATCGACAAGATACGCGTTCACAGACTCGTCCGCGTGATAGTACATCATCGCATATATCAGAAATGCAAGCGTTATCACAACGGGCACTTCCGCAGCTAACAGAACTGCCGCCGGAACGCTGTGTTTACGGCCTTTTTTCCTGCCGATAACGGTCGCTGTCACAAACAGCGCGATCAGCAGCACAAAAACCGCGATAACAATAATAAGCTGTGTCATACTCACCTCGTCCGTCCGACCCGCGGGCGGATCCTTCTCTTACTGCGATACCGTCCTCGCAACGGCGCGTCTCCAGCCGTCAAGCAGCACGGCGCGCTCGCTTTCGGACATCTCCGGCACAAATTCCGTCACATCCGCGCCGATACGCTTTATCTCGTCCATATCCGCGAAATACCCGCAGCCGAGCCCCGCCAGAAAGCACGCTCCGAGGGCGGTGGATTCCACGTTCGCGGGGCGAACCGTCCGCACCGACGATATATCCGCCTGAAACTGCATAAGAAAGCCGTTCGCGCTTGCGCCGCCGTCACATTTTATGCAGTTCAGCCGCTTTGTGTCTTTTTCCATAACCTTCAGCACGTCATACACCTGATACGCTACGGATTCAAGCGCCGCGCGCACTATATGCGCCCTGCCCGACGCGCGGGTGAGCCCCGTCATCGTCCCGCGGGCGCCGCTGTCCCAATACGGCGCTCCGAGCCCCGTAAACGCGGGAACAAGATACACCCCGCCGTTGTCGGGAACGCTTTTCGCGATGTCCTCGGTCTCGGAAGCCGTCCGTATCATACAAAGCTCGTCGCGCAGCCACTTCACCACGGCTCCCGCGATAAACACCGAGCCCTCGAGCGCGTATGTCACCTTTCCGCCGATCCCCCACGCTATCGTCGTGAGCAGGCCGCTCTCCGACATAACGGGCTTGTCCCCCGTGTTCATCAGCAGGAACGCGCCGGTGCCGTAGGTGTTCTTCACATCGCCCTCGTCGAAGCAGCGCTGCCCGAAAAGCGCCGACTGCTGGTCGCCGGCACAGCCCGCAACGGGAATGCTCCCGCCGAATATCTCCGGCGCGGTCTCACAGATGATACCGGAGCAGTCAGCTACCCGCGGCAGCATACACTCCGGTATGCCGAGCAGTTCAAGTATCTGCCTGTCCCATTCGAGCGTGTGTATATTGAACAGCATCGTTCTCGACGCGTTGGAATAATCGGTGACGTGCGCCTTCCCGCCGGAAAGGTTCCACATCAGCCAGCAATCGACCGTCCCGAACAGCAGCTCGCCGTTTTCCGCGCGCTCTCTTGCTCCCTCAACGTTGTCGAGTATCCATTTGAGCTTGGTGGCGCTGAAATACGGGTCGAGCAGCAGCCCGGTACGCTCCCGGAAGAATCCTGTCAGACCGCGCTCCGTAAGCTCGCGGCAGATATCCGCGGTGCGGCGGCATTGCCACACGATCGCGTTGTATATGGGCTTCCCGGTGCGCTTGTCCCATACTATCGCAGTCTCGCGCTGGTCGGTTATGCCTATCGCGGCGATGTCGGAGGCTTTCAGCCCCGCCTCGAACATCGCGTTCCTGCACACCTCGAGCTGCGAGGAAAGAATATCCATGGGGTCGTGCTCCACCCAGCCGCTCTGCGGGAAATGCTGCGGGAACTCCTTCTGCACGAGCGCGGCGATATTCGCGTTTTTGTCAAATATGACCGCTCTCGACGACGTTGTGCCCTGATCTATCGACATTATGTATTTCATTCGGTTCCTCCGCGGTTCCCGGAAAGGTATTTATCGAGCTCGCGCTTTAAATATTCGTAGCGCTCTTTCTTCTCTGTCTTTGCAAAGTGGACTTTCCTGAACTGTTCGGGGTTGCCCTCATATACGAGCTTTTCATCGCCGAACTGCTCGCTCGTAAGGTCGAATACGCAGCCGCCGACAACGTTGTAGCAGTGGTAATTCCCGCCCCCACGCAGCACCCCATAGACCTTCCCGCCGAAAATGTCCTGCGCGAGAAAGGCGGTTATCGAGCATTGTCCGAGAGTCTTGTTTTCGGGGCTCCACCCGCTTCTGAGCCTCGGGGCGCAGGTGTATTCGCACCATATCCCGGAGAGGATATCGTAAAGGTGCCGCGGGTCGCGTATCGCGGAATATTTCTCATCGGCGGGGGCGATGTCTGCGCCTTCCCAGCCGTAAAATCCGTATTTCATAAGCAGTTCCTTTCTTTTGTGCATACATATTTATTTTATCACCAAATCGTAATTTTGTCAATCATTTATACAAAAAAAGGCGGCGACGGCCGCACCGGATCCGCGCCTGAATATTCTGCGAACTGAAAAAGACTGCCCGCGCCGATAGCCTTGCAAAGCGCAAAAGCTTTCAGCAGGAGCAGTCTCTCTCAAATCTAATTGCGAAGCCAATACAGTTTTTTCGAAAGAGTGGGGGTCTGGGGACGGCTTCCGTCTGGGGACGGCTTCCGTCTGGGGGAGAGGAAACCTTTCTTCCAAGAAAGGTTTCCTTTTCCCCATATGGCTCGCCCAAAGGCGAGACACGTTTCTCGAGCGTTAGCGACCTCTCATCTCTCTCAAGCGTAAGCGACTCTCTTATGACTTCTCTATCTCGTCTGTTCTGTAGATGAACTTGACACTGCCGGAGCCGCCGGAGAAGGTGCCGTAGGTCTCGGAGAGGTCGGAGACTGCGTTGAAGCGGTCGATGATGCTGCCGAGGTCGCCGTCCACGATAGAGATGAGCTTGCTGATGCCCTCATCGTTGAACTTATTGATACCGTCCGCGAGTTCGCCGGAGCCGTCCGCGAGCTTGGTAACGCCCTCGGTGAGCGCGGGCATATTGCCGCTGAGCTCGGAAGTGCCGTCCGCGAGCTGCTTTGCGCCGTCCGCAAGCTGCGCGGTGCCGCTTGAAAGGTCGGAAAGCCCGCTCTTTATCTGCTTTGCGCCGTCAGCCGCGCTTGCTACACCCTCGGTGTACTGCGCGAGCCCTGTGTAGAACTTGTTGTAGCTGTCAAGCTGCGTCTTAAGATCGTGGAGCTTCGCCACGCCCTCTTTGGCCTGACCGAGAGCCGCCTTGATCTTGTCCTGTACGTCCTTCGAGTTGTAGTTCTCATCTATCAGCTTTGCGATCTGCTCGTCGGTGTTCTTCTTTATTGCCGCCCCGACCTCGTCGGATTGCATTTGCCGGTCAAGCTCCGCCGCAGCCTGTGCTTTTACTTCATCGGACTGCATCTGCTGCTCGAGCGCCGCCGCGGCCTGTGCCTTGACTTCCTCGGACTGCATCTGCTCCGCTGTAGCAGCTTCGATCTGCGCTTTGATATCGTCGCTTTCGAGCTGCTGCTGTACCGCACCCTCTATCTTCGCCCTTGTGGCTTCATCTATCGCACCGGCCTGCACGCCCGCGTTGTATGTCTCAACGTCCATTCCGACCGTTTTCAGAACGCCCGCGAGCACCTTCTGCCGTACAGCTTCGCCGACCTTTTCGGCCACCTGCGCCTTTACGGCTTCGTTCACCTTTTCCGCAACTGCGGCCTTTACGCCCTCGTTGACCTTTTCCTTCACCTGCGCCTTTACGGCCTTGGTGACTTCCGCCTCGACCTTCGCGCGGTTGGCTTCGACAGCCTCCGTTACCTGCTTCATGGCGGTGTCCTTAGCGGTCTTGAGCACTTCGCCGCCGTCAAGGGACGCGATGATCTTGTCGAGCGTCTCGGAGTAATTGCTTATCGTCAGCGTGTAGCCGGTGATTCCCGCGGCTTCGAGCTGTGTGTTCGCCATATCGAGCAGCGATTCAAACACCTGCTCGGAGCCCGCCGTAAGCTCCTTGTTGCTCGCGGTAAGCGTATCGAGACCCTCGGAGAGCTTAAGAGAGCCGTCATAGAGCTGCGCCGCACCGTCATTCGCGCTCGCCGCGCCGTCGCTCAGCTTCATGGCGCCGTCATTGAGCTTCCCGACACCGTCGGCGAGGTCGCCCGACTTTTCGAGCAGCTCGGTAAGTCCGTCGTGAAGCGCGCCCGTGCCGTCTATCAGTTGGTTCATCGCGTCGCTGAGCTTGTCGATGTCCTCGGTAATGGTCTCGCCCTCGCCGCCGAGGTCTATGTCGATATTGTTGAACACCTCGTTGGTTATGAGCGTGAATGTATTCATAAGGCTGAGATCCGTTGCGTCCGCCGTTATCTCGACGTATTCCGGTATCTCGATCTTGTCGTTGTCGGAGAGGCCGAGGCTTTCGGAGATACCCGGGAAAGCCGTACCAATGACCACCGTGCGAGTGCCGTCATTCACCGCTCTGCCGTTCTTTACCTCAACGTTGCGGAAATTCTCGTTGTCGAGCATGAGACCGGTGACCGCCGCGAAGGGAACGTATATCTTCACCTTTTCGCCGTTTATCGTCTTTTCCTCATAGGCATAGTTGGTGTAATCGAACCTTATCGTGACCCTGCCGGATTTGCCCGCGAGCTCTGCGGGGCTTATGTCCGCGCCGTTCAGCTTGTATGTTACGGTGATATCAACCGGCAGGCTGTCGTTGGAGATACCCTGACTGTAGATGTCATTGCCGTTTGCGTTCCATACTATTTCGCCGCCGTTTGCGGAGAAGGTCTCGTCGCCGCCGACGTTTTTAAGCTCGAGCAGGTCGGAGACTTCTCTCACTGTGCTCTTGCCGTCGGGATTTTTGATATGGTCGCTTACTATGACCTTGTTCTTAACGCCGTTTGCGTCCGCGAGAACATAAACTGTCTCGTCCTTGGGCGCGGTATCTTCCGCGGAAGCCGTTACTGCCGGTGCTTCGACCTTTTCCGCAGCTTCTTCGGTCTGATTGCCTTCATTTGCGGCATAGACTGCCGTTGCGCCGACTGCACCTGCGAGCATTGTGGTGCAGGCTATATAAGAGATCTTCTTTATCAATGACTGTTTCATAACTGTTTCGACCTTTCTTTCGATATATTTTTCATTTTTACACCGTCTGCGGCGGGGTAAAATGTCTCATCTTTCTTCCTCCGGCGGAGTCTGCTGCTGCCCCGGACAGGAGAACTGTCTTTCAATTGTCTCTGCGCTTTCGCTTCCTTTGTCGTACAAAGGAAGCAGTGAGGGAGTCTGAGGGAGAGGCAGCGGCTCTCATGCTCTGTTAATGACCGTGAAGCAGCTTGCCTATACTGCGCTTTTTATCTGTGCCGGAGCCGTTCATTCCGAGCGTGGTATGTCTTATCAGAGCGTCACACAGGAGCAGGAGCGCGGGGAGTATGAATATAACGCATACCATACTTATCACGGCACCGCGTGCCATAAGCATACACATCGAGCTTATGATGTCTATGTCGGAATATACCGCAACACCGAATGTTGCCGCGAAAAGTCCCATACCGCTGACTATTATCGACGGAACAGAGGTCTTAAGCGCCGTATGCACCGCTTCGTGCTTGTCTGCGCCGCCGTTTCTCTCGGATTTGTAGCGCGTGGTCATAAGTATCGCGTAATCCACCGTCGCACCGAGCTGTATCGTGCTTATGCAGATAGGAGCTATGAACGGGAGCGACTGCCCGAGATAATGCGGGAGACCGAGGTTGATGAAGGTCGCGAGCTCGATGACCGCTATAAGGATAAACGGCAGGGAGATCGACTTCTCGACTATGGCGATTATCACGAATATCGCGAGTATGCTTACCGCGCTCACCACTTTGAAGTCGTGACCCGTGGTGTCTATCATATCCTTAAGACAGGGCGCTTCGCCTATCAGCAGGCCGTTCTCATCGTACTTTTTAAGTATCACGTTGAGGTCGGATATCTGCTTGTTTACCTCATCGCTTGCCGCCTTGTATTCGGAGCTTACCATGAGAAGCTCCCATTTGTCATTTTTGAGCTCCTTGGTCAGCCTTTCGGGGATCACTTCCTCGGGCACCAGCGAGCCTACGACGCTTTCGAGACCGAGGACCTTCTTTACGCCGTCAACGTCCTCCATTTCGCTTATCATCGACCTTACATCGGTCGTGTCGAGCGAGCTGTCAACAAGCACCATGTGCGTCGATGCCAGCTCGAACGTGTCACGAAGCTTGCTGTTCGCTATCACATAGCCTATATCCTTCGGGAGGCATTCGCCGAGGTCGTAGTAAACCTCTTCGTTGGTCTTGCTGTAGCCGTAGTACGCGGGGAACAGCAGTATCGCGAATATCGCGATGAACGCGGGGAATATCTTTGTCACACCGCTTGCGAGCTTGCTCATATCGGGTATGAGAGACTTGTGCTTTGTGGCCTGCAGCGGCTTGTCGAGCAGAAGTATCAGCGACGGGAGCACGGTCACACAGCCGATCACTCCGAACAGAACGCCCTTCGCCATTACGATGCCGAGGTCGGCACCCAGCGTGAATGTCATGAAGCAGAGTGCGATAAATCCGGCGACCGTAGTTACCGAGCTTCCGAGAACGCTGGTAAGCGTTTCGTGTATCGCGTCGGCCATTGCTTTCTTATTGTCGCTCTCGGAGCGCAGCTTCTCATTGTAGCTGTGCCAGAGGAATATCGAGTAGTCCATTGTTACCGCGAGCTGGAGCACTGCGGAAAGCGCCTTGGTGATGTAGCTTATCTCGCCCATAAAGTAGTTGGTGCCGAGGTTGAGCAGTATCATCATACCGATACTTGCAAGAAACACGAACGGTACCAGCCAGCTGTCGAGGAACAGGAGCATCGCCACGCAGGCGAGGCCTACCGCGATCGCTACATATATCGGTTCTTCACGTTCGCAGAGGTCTTTCAGATCCGTTACCAGAGCGGACATACCCGCCGCGAACGCCTTGTCTCCCGCTACCGCGCGGACTTCTCTTATCGCGTCCATGGTCACGTCCGCGGAGGTCGAGGTGTCGAAGAATATCGCGAGCAGCTCGGCATTTCCTTTGTTAAAGGCGGTATAGACCTTGTCGGGGAGCAGCTCCTTCGGTATCGACACATCGGCTATGCTTTCCCAGCAGAGCACCGTATCGACGTGCTGCACGTTCTTTATGTCTTCCGCCATTTGTTTCACGTCCTTCGGCTGCATATCCTCCACGATTATTATGGAGAACGCGCCCTTGCCGAACTCATTCAGCAGTTCTTCCTGCCCCTTTACCGTGTCCATGCTCCCGGGCAGGTAGTCGAGCATATCGTAGTTGATCCTTGTCGCCGCCATACCGAGCACTGACGGGATCATTATCACAAGTGTGAAAATGAGTATCGGCACGCGGTATTTGACGACTGCGTTTGCAAATTTCATTGCGATCCTTCTTTCTTATCTCTTTTTATTTTTCTCATACATGATGTATGGCTTCTGCCGTTATTCTGTCGTCCGAGTCGGGGAGCTGATTTTTCACTATCTTCACCGCAACGAGCACGGTTATCAGATTGAGGATGCCCTCCGTGAGCAGCGCCGCACCGAGTATCACCGCAGCCACCGCGGCACTTCCGAGCGGGTCGATTATCAGGAAAAATCCCGTTATCCCGGTAACTACCGCCGCCGCAAGTATCAGCCACCACTTTGATACTCCGAACACTCTTGCATCCGCTGCTATCTGTATTTTCAGCAGCCCGTCCGCAAGGATGCAGACACCGAACAGCGCTCCGATAAATCCTGCGAACAGTTCCGGTCTTACGGCGCCCGTGACTCCGAGCACCACGAGAAGTATGCCTTCCGCGAGGTCGTGCTGGAATGCCAGCCTGAACAGATCCTTCGAGAAGTAGCTGAGTATCTTCACCGCTCCGAATGCCGCCGCCGCGATGCCGAGCACCGTACATACCGCCGGAGCCATTGTGTCGGGCATGGCTATCATAAGGAAACCGAGACAGATCATTACCGCCGACATTATTATATATCCCGTCTTTGCGGCTCTCATAGGTGTTACCGATCTCATACAAGTTCCTCCTTTCAAGCTCTTTTTCCGTTTACATTTGCATTATATCACGGTACGCGCAAAAAGAAAACGGTCAGTTAACACCGCCGTGTACAAATTTCGTACACTTACGGGTAAACTGACCGAATTTCAGACACGGGAGGTCTCCGTGCCTAAAAGCCATGGGCGGGAAATTGTCAGAATGCAACAAAAACAATGCCCTCGATATGTTGATTTTGTTGAAAAAGTGGTTTGCAATATCCCGCGGGATATGTTATACTTGTAGATACTATATTATAGTACAGGAGATAAGCGATGATAACAGTTTCAAATGTAAGCCTGACCTTTGGCGGTCAGACGCTGTTCAAGGACGTTGACCTGCTGTTCACGGAGGGCAACTGCTACGGCGTGATAGGCGCGAACGGCGCGGGAAAATCCACATTTCTGAAAATACTCAACGGCGAGCTCGAACCCACCACCGGCTCGGTAACGATACCTAAGGAGCTGCGAATGTCCGTGCTGCGGCAGGATCACTTCGCGTTCGACGAATATACCGTGCAGGACACCGTTATAATGGGCAACAAGCGCCTTTACGACGTGATGAAGGAGAAGGACGAGCTGTACGCGAAGGAGGACTTTTCCGAGGAGGACGGCAACCGCGCAAGCGAGCTCGAAGCCGAGTTTGCCGAACTCAACGGCTGGGAGGCCGAGAGCGACGCCTCAAAGCTGGTACAGGGCTTGGGGCTCGATGAAAGCATAATGGACAGCCGGATGTCGAGCCTTGACGGCGCGCAGAAGGTAAAGGTGCTGCTCGCGCAGGCGCTTTTCGGCAATCCCGATATAATCCTTATGGACGAGCCTACCAACCACCTTGACATTGACGCGGTAGCGTGGCTCGAGGACTTCCTTGCCGAGTATTTCGGCACGGTCATCGTAGTATCCCACGACCGGCACTTCCTCAATAATGTCTGCACACACACGGTAGATATCGACTACGGCAAGATAAAGATGTACGTCGGCAACTACGAGTTCTGGTATGAATCCTCGCAGCTGATACAGCGTATGATAAAGCAGCAGAACAAGAAGAACGAGGAGAAGATAAAGGAGCTCCAGACCTTCATTCAGCGCTTCTCCGCGAACAAGTCCAAGTCGAAGCAGGCGACCTCCCGCCGCAAGCTGCTCGACAAGCTGACGGTGGAGGAAATGCCCGCGTCCAGCCGCCGCTATCCGTTCATCGGGTTTGATATGGAGCGTGAGCCCGGCAAGGATATATTGCAGGTGAGCGGCCTTTCCAAGACGGTTGACGGCGTGAAGGTGCTAAACGACGTGTCGTTCACCATAGGCAGGGAAGACAAGGCCGCCTTCCTCGGCGAGAACGAAATCGCGATAACCACGCTGTTCAGAATAATTATGGGAGAAATAGAGCCCGATGAAGGCACCTACAAGTGGGGCAGCACGATCACAACGAGCTATTTCCCCAAGGACTCCGACCACTTCTTCAACGGGTGCGAGATGTCTATCCTCGACTGGATAAGGCAGTATTCAAATGATGTGACGGAGACGTATCTCCGCGGCTTCCTCGGCCGTATGCTCTTCTCCGGCGACGATATCTTCAAGCCCGTAAACGTCCTTTCCGGCGGCGAGAAGGTAAGGTGTATGTTCTCGCGTATGATGCTGTTCAACTCGAACGCCCTTATCCTCGACCAGCCCACCAACCACCTCGACCTCGAAAGCATCACCGCCGTCAACAACGGCCTGCGTGACTTCAAAGGCGTAGTCCTGTTCGCCTCCCACGACCACGAGATAGTGCAGACGGTCGCAAACCGCATTATAGAGCTGAAAGACAAGGGCTGCTGGGATAAGCTCGGAACGTATGAGGAGTTCGTCGAGTGGCGCCGCGGCCAGACCGGCGGCAGCACGTTCACGCTGTGAGCGCAGAGAGAGCTGAGAGTCGCTGACGCTCGAGAGAGCAGAGAGTCGCTGACGCTCGAGAAACGTGTCTCGCCTTTGGGCGAGCCACATGGGGAAAAGGAAACCTTTCTTGGAAGAAAGGTTTCCTCTCCCCCAGACCCCCACTCTTTCGAAAAAACCAAATCGCTCCGCAATTAGACTTATAGAGACTGCGCCTATTAAAAGATTTCAACAGTGAAAAAGAAGGGCTCTGCGAGCGGCGAACAGTCTTGCTTTTTATTCGCCCCCGCGGGCAAGCGCCCGAAGCAGTCCGCGTAGAAAGTTTCATCAAATTGTCAGCTTTCGTCCGCGTTTATAGCGTTGTTTAAGCGACAAGAAAGGGCTCTGCGAGCGGCGAACAGTCTTGCTTCTTATTCGCCCCCGAGGTCACAGACTGTCCGAAATCAGCGAGACAGGGAGTGGTGCGATGTGCTATAATTGTAGGTGCGACGGGGAGGGGCAGAATGTCTTGCTTCCCACCCTGCCCCGTCGGCGCGCACCGACAGCACATCGCAATCCGTTTGTCAATGGGAGGCTCCGAAAAAAATTTTTCCCCAGACAACAGAGGAAAAATTATTTTTGGACACCCTTGACAAGCGGATAACGACCGGTCATCAGGAGCAGAGACTTGCCTGCCGCATGATCGACAGGCAAACAAAAAAAGTAACCACCTTCTGCTTAACCCGCTGATAGTGGTTACTTCATATAAAGCGATCGCTGTTCCGGGAGCACATCAAGACGTGCGCTCCTCTGTATGTTCCTGTTATAGCACATTCTCCCGCGGCTGTCAAGTGACTGCCGCGGTTATTTTTATTTCTTCTTTCCGCCCTGCTGAGGCTTTGCGGGAGCAGCACCGTTCTGCGCCGCGAGAAGGTCGCGTATCTCTGTGAGCAGCACTTCTTCCTTGCTGGGCTCGGGCGGCTTGGCGGGCTTTTCTTCTTCCTTCTTCTTGCCCATCGACATAAGCTTGTTGATGCCCTTCATAAGCAGGAATATGATAAGCGCCATTATCAGGAAATTGATGACCGTTGTGAGGAAATGACCGTAATCGAGGGACAGCGCCTTTATCTGCTCCGGGTCAAGGCCGTCGTAATTCACCCACGGTAAGCGTATCTCGCCCGCTATCTCCGCGCCGCCTATAGACGCTATCAGCGGGTTGATAAAGTCGCCGGTGAGCGCGGTAACGATGCCGGAGAACGCTCCGCCTATCAGTACGCCGACCGCCATATCCATTACGTTTCCTTTAAGCGCGAACTCCTTGAATTCCTTCATAAAGCCCTTGCTTTTTTCAATTGCCTTCTTCTTGTCTGCCATTTTTCATTCTTCCTTCCGTTTTAAATAGAATATATTGCAATGCCGGCAGCCGATAAGCTGCGGGTCATAATTGCCTAATCCGTATAGCCGAACGCGAGTATGCCGAAATAGTCGTCCTCGTGTCCGTCCTGCATTTTTATCTCGACGGTATGCTTCATCTCGCCGTTCCCGCGCATTATCAGCTTCGGGACGGGATTGCTCCAGCCGTCCGCGGCATAGCTGTTCACCGTGACCTGCTTTTCCCCGTCAACATACACGTCAGCCGCACCGAAGCGCTTGTTCTTGTTGCAGTGATACACGAGAAAGAGGTCGTCGAACATCATATCGAACTTTATGCCGTCATTCCCGCCGCCCTTACGCGCCCAGCCGTTCGGGAACGACCCGAGAATGTTCTTCTCGCTGTACTCGCCCATTGACTGCGGCTGTATCATCGAACCGTCGAGCAGGTGCATATCCGTGAATTCAGCGCCGTACAACGGCTCGGTATTCCTTACATCCACGGGGGTGTCATTATCCCAGTATTCGTCGCGATGCCCGTTCGCGTCGCCCGCCTGCACATCGAGCATCAGCTCCACCATTTCCGCGATCAGCTTACAGCCCTCCGGGTTGGGGTGAGCGCCGTCATTTGAGTAGTCCTCCCACGTCATAAAGCCGTCGTCTATCGCAAGAGTGAGCGCGTCATTAAGGCTTATCATCGGGAGGTTATAATGCAGCCCTATCTCCGACTGCTGGCTTTGGCAGGAATAACCGGTGTCCGTGCGCATAAACACGAGCGCGACGGCGGGTTCGCCGTCAAGCAGCAGGAATTTGCGCACAAGCGACTCATACGCCTCTTTATCGACACTGCTCTGCGCGTCGTTCACCGCAAATTCGACAAATATCATATCCGGCTCGCCGAACGGCTCTATGACATCACGTTCCGCGCGAATCAGCCCGAGCGTCGAGGATGTTCCGCTGAGCCCGGCGTTGACGTAGTTTATCTTCGCGTCGGGGTATTTCTCACACAGCCACTTGTGGGTAAGATACGCCCAGCACTCGTCCGGCTGCACGGTATAGCCCTCGGTGATAGAGCCGCCTATGTACGCGACCGTTATCTCTTCGCCGTTCTTTGCTTTGTCGAAGGCTTTGCGGAACCGCTCCGTACTGCCGATGTGGAAAAGCGAGTTGTTGACAATCATTTTCCGCTTTTGTTCGGGGGACATATTTTCAATCTTCGAGCCACTTTCGGCCGTTGTTTGGGAAACAACGGCCTCCGAAGCGGCGGGAGCTTCCGTTTTCACCGTAACGGCGCTCGTTCCCGCTTCCGGAGAGACCGCAGGAGCGGAACTGTTCCCGCAGCCCGCCATTATCAAAGCCGCGGCAATAAGCGCGGAATATCTATGCTTCATAGTATATCACCTTATATAACAAGCGGCACGGCTCTCTGCGCTCCGACGTGTTTTCCTTATGTGCCTCCCCCGCCGGAGACGGGGAAACGCGAATTATGCCGCTACTATAATTATACATAATTCCTCAAAAAAGTCAAGAAAAATTTGCGGGGCATCGACCCGCACGGTAACAAAAATTCCCGCGGATAAATAAAATATAAGAGGGCGGCGGCTGAATAATTCCCGCCCCGCTGTTAAAAATATAGGCATAAGAACAATTCACCCGAAAGGACGGTAACGACCATGACTATTAAACGAGGAGAAATATACTACGCCGACCTCAGCCCGGTGGTAGGCTCGGAGCAGGGCGGCATACGTCCCGTGCTGATCGTGCAGAACGACATCGGCAACCGGCACAGTCCCACCGTCATCGCCGCGGCGATAACCAGCCAGCGCGAAAAGACAAAGCTTCCGACACATATCTCGCTCGACGCTGTGAACTGCGGGCTCGCCAAGGATTCCGTCGTTCTTCTCGAGCAGGTGCGTACATTAGACAAAAAGAGACTTAAAGAACGTATGGGTGAGCTTGACAGCACCGATATGCACCGTGTTGACGGGGCTCTGTCCGTGAGCTTCGGCCTCGACGCGAGATAAAAAAAGCCCCTCGGGGCTTTTTTTAATTAATAATTAATAATGAATAATTAATAATTGTGGTGCGCGCCTTCGGCGCGTTATTTGAATCGTGACGAGACCCAAAGGTCACCGCACAAAAGGACAGGTTTGTTTGTGCGGCCAAGCCCCGCACTTTGCAGTACCCATACCTTCGTCGAGCCGAGCGCCGCACTTTAAGGAGCCCAAGCTGTAACTTATCTGTCTGCGGCAACTTGACAGAAGGATTGATAACACGAGAGCGCGCGAAGGTGATATCAATATGCTTTCCCGCTTAGCCCCGTCGCCGTCTCGTCAAAGAGGTTGCCTGCACCGTTTTTTCAAAAACACACGGTGCTTTACATAAGCAAAACGCGATACGCATACTTCACTCGTGCAACCTTCTTTGATAAGACGGCGATACACGCCCTTTGCCTACTTTCCGTCGCTTCGGACGGAAAGTAGGTCGCCACGCCGGCAGAGAGCGTCAAAAGCGGCACCATACTATTTGCGGGCGAAAAGAAAATCACACTGCACCCCGGCGCGCACTCGCCGCACCCGGCAAGAAAACCCTTCTGCCGTCATATTGCATAATTTTATTTGTGAGATTTGCCATTGACATTTCTTCCAAAAAGTAGTATTATAAAACAGTATATTTTATGACTATCAACAATGACCGGAGGCTGCTTTATGGATAACTCGATAGCTGCGATACTTGAAATGGATAAAAAGGCAAGAGCTGTTTCCGATGAAGCGGCAGAGAAAGCAAAGAAGATACTCGCGGACGCCGCCGAGAAAAAAGCCCGCCTCGCCGCGGAAAGCTCGCAGAACACCTCCGCCGAGAACGAAAAACGGCAGAGGGAGCTGAAAGAAGCATCCGACAAGGAGATCGCGGCCGCGGAAAAGGCTGCCGAGGAAAAATGCCGTATGCTCGATGAAAAAATGGCCGCCGGCAAGGACAAATGGAAGAAAGAGATCCTCGACAACATTCTCCGAATAGGATAAGTCTTTTCGCCACGGAAGGGGGGTGCGGCAGGATTGGCAAATAACGCTATAACGGCAAAATCCCGCGCCATACACGGAAAATTTCTCACAAAGGACGACTATATGGTCCTGCTGCACAAGGGGACTGTCCCCGCGGCAGTGGCGTATCTGAAAACAAAGCCGCTGTACGCCTCGGCGTTCGCCGATACCGACGAGACTATGATACGCCGCGCACAGACGGAATTTCTCATAAACAAGAACGTTTTCGACAACTACCTGAGGATATGCAGGTTCTCGGTGCAGAGCAAGGTCGGCGTCAGCACATTCCTGATACGACAGCTTGAAGCGGAGCAGCTCATCAAGGCCGTCACCGCCGTACTGCTCGGGCATCAGGACGGTTTCTGGTCGGCATTCCCCGAATATATCACCGACAGCCTCGCGTTCGACCCTACGGCGCTGGCACGGGCAAAGACGCTCCCGGAGACCGCCGACGCGATAAAGGGAACTATGTATCATCGGCCGCTCGCCGCGCTGCTGTGCGCCCCCGAGCCCGATATCAACCGCATCGTCACGACAATAAACGTCTGCTACATAAAGTGGGCGTTCAACGAGATAAACACCAACGAAAGACCGAAAGACCGCAAACAGCTCAAGGAATTCTTCCTGCGCAAGGTCGATGCGGACAACCTGCTGATGTGCTATCGTATGAAAAGCGCGTTCGGGCTCGATGCCGCGAGGATAAACGAGCTGATGATACCGTATCACAGGCGGCTGCGGCAGTCTATGATAGACGACGCGCTTAAATCGGCCGACCCCGTGGCGGCGCTGCTGGCGCTGTTTACGCGCACAAGGGTGGCGGTAAGCGGCGAAACGGATATCCCCGAGATAAACGTGAACCTCGCCGACCACCGATATTTCAGACACCGTCTCGCGGTGAGCGCCAATGAGACGGAATCCCTGTACTCGCTGATGATGCTGTTCCGCACGGAAAGCACCAACCTGTGCAGGATAATCGAGGGGCTGCGATACGGGCTCCCACCCGAGGAGATAGAGAAATATATTATAGTATAGATCCACGAGACCAAAGCTAACTATATACGCAGAATCGATCGGGTCTCGTCACGATCCAAATATGTCGCGAAGCGACACCACAATTATTAATTATTAATTATTAATTAAAATAAGTGCCTATACGAAAGGCGGTATGCAAATGGCAATAGAAAAAGTATCGCTCGTCGATATCGAAGGCAATCTGCGAAAGATCAACAAAACGCTGATAAAGTGCTGCGAAAGCGGGTGCTTCCACATGAACCCGCCGCCGGACACTTCAAAGACGGAGCTTGCCGCGAAGAACCTGAAGGACAAGGGCGTTTACGAAAGGCTCATAAAGCGCACGAAAGCGCTTGCGGACGGGCTTGGCGTAACGCTCGACCCGAACGTGTCCTACGACGACATCGACTACAGCGTCAGCATAGACTTCAAGGGCTGCCTCGACGAGATAGACGGCAAGCAGCGTGAGCTGTCGGAGGAGAAGATGCAGCTAAACTCGTCGCTGCGTTCGGAGGGCGCTATCTACCGCAATCTGACGCAGCTGTCCGGATTTGACGCGGATTTCGCGGAGCTGCTCGCGTGCAGGTATGTCAAGTCACGCTTCGGAAGGCTGCCGAACAGCAGCATACGGCGGCTGTCGTTCTACGAGGAAAAGCTGTTCTTCTTCTACCCGTTCACGCAGGAAAAGAACTACACATGGTGCCTGTACTTAACTCCCGTCACCGAGGCGAACGATATAGATTATCTGTTCAACGGGCTCGGCTTCGAGCGCACAACGCTGCCGGATTACTTAAAGGGCAATTCCGAGCAGGCCATAAAGAAGCTGCTCGGGCAAATGGAAGCGGAGAACAAGCGCATCACCGAGATAGACGCGAAGCTCAAGGAGATAGCCGACAAGGAGGGCGTGAGGCTCTCAAAGGTGTATGCAAAGCTCACCGCGATAAACAACAGCTACGAGCTGCGAACGAACGTCATGGTCGTGGGGACGCACTTCCACTTCTCGGGATTTATCCCGAGCAAGGAGATACCGCATTTCAAGGCTATGATCGATGAGATCGACGACGTGGATATGACATTCCGCGACGTGCTGCCCGACGAACCCGCTCCCGTGCGGCTCAGAAACAACCGGCTGTTCAGACCGTTCGAGATGTTCGTCAATATGTACGGACTTCCCGCGGCAAACGGTATCGACCCGACCCCGCTGGTGGCGGTAACGTATATGCTGCTGTACGGTATGATGTTCGGCGACCTCGGGCAGGGGCTGTGCATAATGCTGCTCGGCCTGATACTATCGAAGCTCACAAAGAACGGCCTTGCGCCGATAATGACGAGGATAGGCTTCTCGAGCGCGGTGTTCGGCGTACTGTACGGTTCGTTCTTCGGCGATGAGGAGCTGCTCAAAAACGTGGCGATATTCCAGATGAAGCCGCTGTGGTCGCTGATGTACGGTCACGCGCCGGAAAACGTGTTTGAGGCTTCCAATATGATCCTGATAATGGCGCTTTGTGTCGGAGTTTGTCTGATACTTATGACGATGATAGTGAATATCGTCGTGAGCCTGCGTATGAAGGACTACAACGCCGGTATCTTCGGAGCGAGCGGCATCTGCGGATTTGTGTTCTACGCGTCGCTTCTCACGGGGCTCGGCTGCAATATCGCGCTCGGCGTGGATATAATGAACCCGGCTTATGTGATCTGCCTTATCGTGCTCCCGCTGGTGCTGATATTCTTCAAGGAACCGCTGCTGCACCTTATGGCGTCAAAGGGCGTAAAGTCGGAGACCGCGGTCAATAACGGCGGCAACATCGACACCGGGCTGAAAGCCAAGCTCGACTCCCTCAACACGGAGCACAAGAAGGAAAAATTCTCGGTGGGAATGTTCATAATCGAGGGCATAATCGACCTGTTCGAGACCTGCCTCACCTACATCACCAACACGATGTCGTATCTGCGTATCGGCGGCTTCGTACTGAGCCACGCGGGTCTGATGATGGTATTCAGCATCATCGCCGGTATGTTCGACGGGGCGGGAAGAATAATCGTGCTCGTTATCGGAAACATCTTCGTTACGGGCTTCGAGGGCTTCATCGTCGGCATACAGGTGCTGCGTCTCGAATTCTACGAGCTGTTCAGCCGCTTCTTCAAGGGCGGCGGGATACCGTTCAAGAGCGTATCAATAAACTCAAAGGCCGCGTAATACGGCAAAAAACATATTCGGAGGACATAAATCATGTTAATTTACTTATTACCGCTTTTCGCACTCGCGATGATAATCATTCCCCTTGCTGCCGCGATCCGCAAGGCGCGCTCCGGCAAGCCCTTCAGCCGTAAGAAGACCATACTGCTGAACGGCGGTATGTTCCTCGGCACGATGATACTTATGACGATATTCCTGCCGATACTCGCATCCGCGGAAGCCGGGGAATCCGCCACACTTATGGGAAACACGGTCGGCGACGGTATGAAATACCTCGCGGCGGCTCTCCCGACGGGACTTGCGACGATCGGTACCGGTATCGCGGTAGGAAACGCCGCTTCGGCAGCTATCGGAGCCGTGAGCGAGGACGAAAAGACCTTCTCCAAGGCGCTTATCTTCGTTGCGCTCGGTGAAGGTGTCGCTATCTACGGCCTTCTCGTTTCGATACTTATACTCAACGGCTGACGCAAAATTAAGGTGAGATAATGAAATGCTTTCTTATAAGCGACAACGTCGATACCCAGATAGGTATGCGCCTTGCGGGCATCGAGGGTGTTGTCGTCCATAAGCCCCCGGAGGTGACCGACGCGCTCGATACCGCCGTCAAAGACCCCGATATCGCCGTGGTATTCGTTACCAAGAAGCTTATGGACCTCTGCCGCGCCGAGATCTCCGAGATGAAGCTGACCCTTCATAAGCCGCTCATCGTCGAGAT